>JAHJTW010000325.1 GCA_018829565.1 bacterium
AGCCTGCGGCCGGTGATTCCGGCCGACGCGAGATACGATAAGGATGGAATGAGTCATGCGACACAACGTCAGTGGACGCAAGCTGAACCGCACTCCGGCGCACCGGAAGATGCTCTACCGCAACCTGGTGACCTCGCTGTTCAAGCACGAGCGTATCCAGACCACCGTGCCCAAGGCCAAGGAAGCCCGCTCGCTCGCCGAGAAGCTGATCACCTTCGCCAAGCGCGGGGATCTGCATGCCCGGCGCATGGCGGCCCGCAAGGTCAACGAGCCGGCGGTCCTGGCCAAGCTGTTCGAGGAGATCGGTCCCCGGTATTCCGAGCGTCCGGGCGGTTACACGCGCATCATGCGCCTGGGCAACCGCAAGGGCGACAACGCCGAACTGGCCATTCTGGAGCTGGTGGACACCAAGAAACGTCCCAAGGTGACCGATACGATGAAGCGCAAGCGCGCCCGCAAGATCCTCGAGGCCGAGGAGAAGGCGGAAGCCAAGGCCGCCCTGCTGGAGCAGGCCGAAGAGAGGGCCGCGGAGCAGGCCGAGGAGGCCGCTCCCGAAGTCGAGTCGAAGGACGAGGAGAAGAAGGAGGACTAGTTCCCTCCACTCGCCGCTCCCCGACTCCGGGGCTGGGCCGGTTCGCCGCGCCCCCCGACCGAACCGGATGCGGTGCTCGTCCCATCAAGGGAACCCCCGGCGGCCTTGCCGCCGGGGGTGTCTCTTTGTCCCCGATTCGTCAACGGAACCGGGCCTTCAGACCGCCCCAGGGCAGGTGTTCGGTTTCCACCGGAACCTCGCAGCAAACCACGTCGGCCCAGGCGACGATGGCGCCCGGCAGTTCGCTCGGCGAAGAGCAGATTCTTTCCCCGATGGTCCACCATCTGCCGTCCCCCGCCTGGGCCCCATCCGTGTCGTCCAGTCCGAAGAGGATTCCGGGCTGCTCGTTCAGCGTCCCGAAGGTGAATCCGTAGTGGTAATCCGGGTAGGCGCAACCCCAGCCGACGGTGGGGACGATCAGTTCGAAGTAACCGGGCTGTGGGACATTGCCCTGAACGTGCATTCCGGGGGCGTCCGACGACCATGGCCACCACTGGCTGCAGCGAGGGTCGTCCCGATGGCAGGTGGCGACCAGGTCCACGTCGAATTCATAGGCGCACCCCCCGGGCTGATCACAGGTGAAGATCAGGTGGACCGCATGGAAGAAGTACCCGGCCCTGCAGGGGCAAGCGCTTTCCCAGGGAGCAAAGACCGTGTAATGGCCGGGGAACCCGAAGCCGATGTCCAAGGGATCCGGATCGGGGTGGGGGACCGCGGCGGTTCGGCGTCCCAGCAGACAGTCCAGGTCGACGGAGGAATAGAGACCGGGATCGACGGCCGAATCCAGGGAACCGAGATAGACGACGGTGTGCTGGGCGGATACGGGCGGCGCGAACAGGAGGATCAGGGCCGGCAGGGCGCAGAGGAGTATGGGATTCCAGAGGAATTTCATGGCGGGACCTCCTCGAATGATGGGAGGCTGGCGTGCCCCCACAGCGGGCGTGACTCCGTCAATGAACCCGTGTTTTCGAAAACCCGCAAACCCTCCTCTCCGGTCCCGAATCTCCAGGCTTGATACTCCCGGGGGATTGGCCTAATTTCCCCTGAAACGGAGCAATTGCTGCGGGCCGGCCGATCGGCTGTCGCCCGCTTTTTCCATGGGTTCCGCCGGCCGGCTTGCCGGCCGCCGTTATCCCGGGATTCCACCGCACCCTCCCACGGAGGACTCGACCATGGCCGCAAGGACGCTACTCACCGCCGGCATCACCGGGGTGGGCATGAGTTACCCCGATCGCATCATGACGAACCATGACCTGGAGAAGCTGGTCGAGACCAACGACCAGTGGATCATAGAGCGGACGGGGATCAGGGAACGCCGGATCGCCGACAAGGGCACCGGGGCGTCCTTCCACGGTGCCAAGGCCGCCCTGCGGGCGCTGGAGCACGCCGGTGCGAAGCCGGAGGAGGTCGACCAGATCATCGTGCCCACGGTCACCCCGGACATGGTCTTCCCCGCCACCGCCTGCCTGATCGCCGACCTGATCGGGGCGACGAACGCCTGGGGCTACGACCTGGAAGCGGCCTGCAGCGGCTTCCTCTTCGCGCTCCAGAACGCCCGGGCCCAGGTGGAGACCGGCGCCGCGGCCAAGGTCCTGGTCATCGGCTCGGAGGTGATGTCCGCCATCCTGAACTGGGAGGACCGCAACACCTGCATCCTCTTCGGGGACGGGGCGGGGGCGGTCCTGGTCGAGAGCGTCGACCCCGGGCGGGGCGGCATCATCGACGCGGTCAACGGGGTGGACGGGAAGGGGGCCCAGTTCCTCTACCAGACCGCCGGAGGCAGCCGGGTTCCCGCCAGCGTGGAATCGGTCCAGGCGCGTCAGCACTTCGTCCACCAGGAGGGCCGAGAGGTCTTCAAGTTCGCGGTCAAGGGCATGGCCGCCGTGACGGAGCAGGTTCTCGCACGGAACGGGTTCACGGGCGAGGACGTCAAGCTGCTGGTGCCCCACCAGGCGAACAACCGCATCATCGAGGCCACCCAGAGGCGGATCGGACTCCGGGATGATCAAGTCATCGTGACCATCGACCGGTTCGGCAACACGACCGCCGCCAGCATCCCCATGGCCCTGTGCGTCGGCCGCGAGGAGGGCCGCCTGAAGGAGGGGGACCTCGTCGTGCTGTGCGCCTTCGGCGCGGGGTTCACCTGGGGCGCGACCCTGCTGCGCTGGACCGCGGCGTGAAGCGGGGGGGCGTCGGGAACCCATCATTCATGGTGAGAAGATGATCGAAGTCAAGGGGTTGTCGCGGAAGTTCGGCCCGGTCTGGGCCCTGCGCGACCTTTCCTTCGCGGTCGCGGAGGGCGAGGTCGTCGGTTTCCTGGGACCGAACGGGGCGGGCAAGACCACCACGATGAGGATCCTCACGGGGTCCCTGGCGCCCACGGCGGGTCAGGCCCGGGTGGCGGGCTTCGACATCCTCGACCGGCCCCTCGAGGTCCGCCGGCGCATCGGCTTCATGCCCGAGCACGCCGCCCTGCACCCCGACCAGAGCGTCCGCGGCTATCTCGATTTCGTCGCCGAGGTCAAGGGCGTGCCTCCGAACCAGCGGCCCCAGCGTCTGGGTTGGGTGCTCGAACGAACCGGACTGACCGGAGTGGCGGGCAAGCTCGTGGGCAACCTTTCCCACGGCTTCCGCAAGCGGGCCTGCCTGGCCCAGGCCCTGGTCGGCGATCCCGACGTTTTGATCCTGGACGAACCCACCAGCGGGCTGGACCCCCACCAGATCGTCGAGATCCGCGAGCTGATCCGCAGTTTCCGAGGCAAGCGCACGGTCCTGTTCAGCAGCCACATCCTGTCGGAGGTCGGTGCCGTCTGCCAGCGGGTCCTGATCCTCAACGGAGGGCGCCTGGTCGGGCAGAACGGCAGCGAAGGGGTGGACGCCGCCGACCTGGCCCGGATCCCGGCGGGCAAGCCGCGGGTCGTGCTCAGCTGGGACGGCAACCGCGAGGCGGTCGAGGCGGCCCTGCGCGGGGTGACCGGGGTCGACGACATCCTCCTGACCGAGACGGGCGCCGAGGTCCTCATCGCGGGCAACCCCGTGGAGATCCGGCCCAAGCTGGTCGAGTCGGTCGTCAATGCCGGCGGCCTGCTCCAGAACATCCAGGACAAGGGTCCCAGTCTCGAGGATCTCTTCCTGCGCCTGACCGGGGCGGACATTCCGCATTCCGGGGAGCCAGGTAAGGGGCCAGCCGGGGTGGAGCCATGAGGGCGGCGGCGGCCATCATGCGCCGGGAGATCGGCGCCTTCTTCCACGGCCCCATGGGGCCGGTGGTGCTCGGCGGGTTCCTGGTCGCGGTCGGCCTGTTCTTCACCAACTACCTGTTCGGCTACAGCGAGCTGTCCCAGACCGCCCTGCAGACGCCCCGCTCCGGCAACTACCTGAACCTGGCCGAGGGCATCTTCCGCCCGCTGGTCTCCGTCACCGCCTTCTTCCTGATGTTCCTGGTGCCCGCGATCACCATGCGGACCTTCGCCCCCGAGTTCCAGTCCGGCCGCTTCGACCTGATGGCCAGCTGGCCGGTGACCGACGGGACCTGGGTCGCGGCCAAGTGGGCGGCCTCACTCGCCATCGGCGCCGTGATGGTCCTCTGCAGCCTGGCCTACTTCGCGGTGATCTGGTTCCTGGGCTCTCCCGAACCGGGTCCGGCGTTCACGGCGATCCTGGGGGAGGTCCTGCTGATCGCGGCCCTGGCCGGGTGGGGGGTGCTGGCCTCGGCCCTCTTCGCCCACCAGATGGTGGCCTACTTCCTGGCCTTCGTGGTCTCGCTGATGTTCTTCCTGGTGGGATCGGTGGGGCGCTACGTCCCCGGCACGGCGGGCCGCATCGCGGGAGAACTTTCGATCCTCGAGCACTTCGAGAGCTTCACCCTGGGCGTGCTGGATTCCCAGGACGTCCTGTACTTCGTCCTGATGGCCGCGGCGCCCCTGACGGCCGCCGTCGCGGTGCTGGCCGGACGCCGTCTGCCCCGCAGGCGCGGCTTGCCGGTCTGGGCGCCGCCGGTGGTGGTCCTGGCCCTCTGCGTGGTCGTCTACCTGCTCGGGCTGCAGTTCTCCTGGTCCCGGGACCTGACGGGGAACCGGCGGTACAGCCTGGCTCCCCAGACGGTGAAGGTTCTCGAGAGCCTGGGGGAAAGCCTGAGCGTCCTGGAACCCGCGGCCCCGGCGACGGGTACCCCGGCGGATGAGGAGGGCGTCATGGTCTACGCCTTCTACCAGCCCCTGGATCCGGCGTGGGATACGACCGAGGGCCTCCTGACGTCCTGCGCCCGGACCTCCCGGCACTTCCGGTTCCGCATGGTCGATCCGGAGACCGACCTGGACCTGGTGCGGGAGTTCGACGTGACCGTCACGCGCACGGTCATCGTGTCGGCGGGCGGGCGCTGGGTCTCCCTGCTGCAGCCCGAGGAAAGCGCCCTGATCAATGCGGTCTACCGCCTGGTCACCGGGGAGCGCAGCCAGGTGCGGCAGCTGCAGGGGCACGGCGAACACCTGCTGGACAGCGACGAGCGCCCGGGCTACTCGAGTTACGGGCAGCTGATGCAGGAGCAGGGCTATGACGTGCGGCCCCTGTTCCTCGCCGAGAACCCGGTGGTGCCTCGGGATTGCGACGTCCTCGTCATCGCCGGTCCGCGCACCCAGCCCGCGGCAGGAGAGCTGGACGCCGTCACGGATTTCCTGCGGCGGGGCGGTTCGGTGCTGGCCCTGCTGGATCCGCCCACACCTTCGGAATGGGGCGCCTGGCTCGAGCAGTGGCGGGTCGGCCTGACCGACGCGGTGATCATCGCGGCCGACCGCGCGGAACAGCAGTACGGCGTGAGCGCCCGGACGATCGTGGTCTCCGACGGTTACGGGGACCACGAGATCACCCGTCCCTTGCAGGGCATCGCTTCGGTGTTCCCCCTGGTCCAGCCCCTCACCCTGGTGGGCGAGCCGGACAGCACCATCACCGGGGCGATCCTGCTGCAATCCGGGGACCTGACCTGGGCCGAGTTCGA
>JAHJTW010000326.1 GCA_018829565.1 bacterium
CAATGTATGCCCGAATCCCGCCTTGTCAAGAGGCCCGGGTCTCAGAACGTCCCCTTGACCCAGCCCCCGTCCGAGGCGATGCACTGGCCGGTGATGTAACCCGCCGGCCCGGACATCAGAAAGACGATCAGGGCGGCCAGCTCGTCGGGATCTCCCAGTCGGCCCAGGGGAATGTCCCGGGTCCAGCCGGCGATGACGTCCTCGCGAGTGCAGCCGGTGTCCTCCATCTTGCGGGCGATGAGACGCTCCACCGCGCTGGTGGTATGGAAGCCGGGGGCCACCGAGTTGACGGTCACCCCCCGGGGGGCCGCCTCGACCGCCAGCCACCGCGCCAGGGCATGGGCGGCAGGCCGGATGACGCTGCTGAGCATCAGGTTCTCCACCGGTTGCTTGACGCTCACCGAGGTGACCTGCACGATGCGGCCCCAGCCCCGCTCCATCATGCCGGGCATGACCAGGCGGCAGAGATCCACCGCGCTGGCCAGATTCAGGCGATAAGCGGCGTCCCACTGGTCGCTGTCGAGGTCGGCGAAGCGGCCCGCGGGCGGTCCCCCCGCGTTGACCAGCAGCAGGTCGATGGGCCCCAGGACCTGTTCGGTCTCGTTCACGAAGTTCCTCATCGCGCCCGCATCGGTGACGTCGACGGCGCGGGCCAGGACGTCCCGGGCGCCTCCGGCCGCGAGGACGGCCGCCTCGCCGGCGGCCTCATCCAGGGTTTCGCGCCCCCTGGCGCACATGGCGACCTTGACGCCCTCGGCCGCCAGGCGCAGGGCGGTGGCCTTGCCGAAGCCGCGGGAGGCCGCGCAGATCAGGGCCGTTTTGCCGCGGATTTCCAGGTCCATGCTCCACCTCTCCGGTTTCCGGGAATGGTTGCCGTATCAACCATACCAGGATACCACCCCGGCACGCTCGTTGCATCAACGGGAAAGGATGCCCCGGCAGGGGCCGTTCCGGGGAGGGATGGGGAACGACAGGGAACGACGGGGAATCCTCCACCCCCCGCAGCCGTGCAAAGAAAGATCGGGCATGTCCAGGGCATCGCAATCCGCACTCGAAAGGTACGTCTCCCGGCGCGGCGGGGACCCCGACCGGCTGCGCCCTCATTCCGGTGACCCGGGCGGTTCCCAGGCTCCCTCCTCCGGCCGGAACCGCCCCTGGTCACTCCTGGCCGTCCTGATTCCCGCCCTCCTGCTCGGTCTGACGGTGTGGGGCCTGTACCCCCGCACCTCCCATCCCCTGGACCTGACCTACGAGGTGGACCTCGGGGCCGCCCCCCGGGGAATCCTGACCATCACCATGATCGCCGAGGGCAAGCTGCCGGACGAGCTGGACCTGGAATTCGCCCCCGGGGTCTACGCGGAGACCCGCGACGGGGTGGAAGTCCACACCCCCGAGGCCTTCCTCCTGTTGGAGGATGGTTCCCGGGGCCGGGCCCTCCCGCTGTCCCCCACGCCGGACGGCTGGCGGCTCCACGCCTCCGGAGCCTCCCGGGTGGGCGTCAGCTACCGGATCGATCTCACCCTGGCCCCCGGGATGGAGCAGGACGTCCGCATGCACATCACCGCACCGGTGAACGGGGGGCTGAGGGCCGCCGGTTACGAGATCTTCCTGGAGCCGGTGGGCCGTCCGACGGGAACCCTGACCGTGGCCGTCCACAACCCCGGCAACCTGCCTTTCCTGGTGCCCTGGCCCGCCCTGGTGGACCGGAACCTCGCCGCCGCCGCGGTGGCGGATTCCGCGCGGGATCCGGTGGGGCCCGCGAGCATCGCCCCGGGGCTGCCGGGATTCCGGCCGGAGACCTCGACTGCGGACGGGCGCGGCGGACAGGGCCCCCGCCTCCCCGACACCCATCCGGTGGCGGCCAGCCTGCTGTACCACCCGCGGGACCTGGCCGACCTGAACAACGCCCTGCTGGTCTGCGGGGACATCCGGACCGCCGCCAGCCAGGCCCGCGACACGGTGATCCGATTCGCCACCGACCGGCAGTGGTACTTCCCCGTGGACCTGGCCGTGGATCTGGTGCGGCGCATCGCGCGCACCGAGATCGGCTTCTTCGGCGACGCCCCCACCCGACAGATCACGGTCATGCTGGCGGCCAACACCGTGACCGCCGAAGGGGGATTCGACTGCTACGGCCTGCACACCGGCAGCTCGGTCCTCGTCATGCTGCACCCGGAAACCACCTGGGAGCAGTTCACCGGGAACGTGGCCAGCGTCATCGCCCACGAGATGTTCCACGGCTGGCTCGGCGAGGCGATCCCGCAGACCGACCCCCAGACCCTGTGGTTCACCGAGGGCGCCACCACCTGGTACGCCGCGCGCATGCTGACGGCCGCCGGGGTCTGGACCCCCGAGTACGCCCGTGAGGTCCTGCAGGGCCGGCTGGCCCGGGATTACGCCGGCAACCCCCTGATGGGCAGGATGCCCATCGCGACGGCCGCCTCGGAGGTCATGGCCTCGGCGGGCCAGGTCCGGTTCGCCTACGCCGGCGGGGTCGCCGCGTGCATGGCCCTGGACCAGCACCTTGCCGCGGCGACCGGCATGATGCGGCCCCTGGACGAGGTCCTGCGCTACCTGTACACCGAAAGGGCCGGCGCTCCCTTCGACCGGCACGCCCTCCAGGCGGCCATCCTGACCGTCACGGGGGTGGATTGCGCCGGCTGGCTCGACGCCCACGTCTACGGCCATTCCCCCCTCGCTCCCCTGGACCGATTGATCTGACGGCCCGGACCGTTTAGATTGGGCTGACCTTGTCGCCCCCCAGGGGGGCGTTGTCGCAGACCAGCCCGGAGGCATCCCCTTGAACCCGTCCCCCACGTCCGAGCGCAAGTTCTCGCGCACCCTGGTGACCAGCGCCCTGCCCTACGCCAACGGCGAGATCCACCTGGGTCATCTGGCCGGCGCCTATCTGCCCGCCGACATCTACGTGCGATACCTGCGCCTGCGGGGCGAGGACGTCCTGTACATCTGCGGCACCGACGAGTACGGAGTGCCCATCACCCTGACCGCCGAGAGGCAGGGGATCTCCCCCAAGGAGCTGGTGGACCGCAACCACGCGTCCATCAGGAAGTCCTTCGCCGATTTCGGGATGAGCTTCGACAACTTCAGCCAGACCAGCCGGCCGATCCACACCGAGACCAGCCAGGCCTTCTTCACGGACCTGCACAGCCAGGGCGTGTTCCGGCAGAAGACCACCGAGCAGTTCTACAGCCCCAGCCAGCAGCGCTTCCTGGCCGACCGCTACATCGAGGGCACCTGTCCCAGGTGCAACGCCGAGGGCGCCCGCGGGGACCAGTGCGAGAAGTGCGGGTCCTCCCTCGATCCCACCGAGCTCATCGAGCCCCGCAACGCCCAGGACGGCAGCCCGCTGGAACTGCGCGAGACGACCCACTGGTTCCTGCCCCTGGGGGACTTCCAGGACCGGCTGATCGCGATGATCGACGCCCATCCCGAGTGGAAGGACAACGTCAAGCAGTACTGCCGCGGCTGGTTCAAGGACGGTCTCGAGGACCGCGCCGTCACCCGCGACCTCGGCTGGGGAGTGCAGGTGCCCCTGCCCGACCACGACGGCAAGGTGTTCTACGTCTGGTTCGAGGCCCCCATCGGCTACATCTCCTCGACCCGCGAGTGGGCCGCGGCCCAGGGCGACCCCGAGCAGTGGCGCAAGTGGTGGCAGGACCCGGAGACCCGCCTGGTCCACTTCATCGGCAAGGACAACGTCTTCTTCCACGCCGTGATGTTCCCGGCCATGCTCATGGCCCACAGCGAAAACTACGTGCTGGCGGACAACGTCCCCGCCAACGAGTTCCTGAACCTCGAGGGTCAGAAGCTGTCCACCAGCCGCGGCTTCGCCGTCTGGCTGCCCGAGTACCTCGAGAAGTTCCAGGCCGATCCCCTGCGGTACACCCTGGCGCGCAACCTGCCCGAGACGCGCGACATGAACTTCACCTGGGAGGGTTTCCAGGCCCGCAACAACAACGAACTGGGCAACAACTTCGGCAACCTGATCAACCGCATCTTCACGTTCGTCCACAAGTACTTCGACGGGGTGGTCCCGGAGTGGTCCGAGGCGATGATGACCGACCTCGACCGCCAGGCCCTGGCCGAGGTCGAGGCCGACCTGCAGGAGTGGGCGCGGCGGCTCGGAACCTTCGACGTCAAGGCCGCCGTCGAGGCCGCCTTCCACGCCGGCCAGGTGGGCAACCGCTATTTCGACGAGTCGGCGCCGTTCAAGACGCGCAAGACCGACCTCGAGCGCTGCGGCCACAGCCTGGGCGTCTCGCTCCAGATCATCCGGATGCTGGCGGTCATGCTGGCCCCCGTGGTGCCCTTCGCCATGGAGAAGCTGTGGAACTGGCTGGGCATGGAGACCGCGCTATGGCGGGGAGGATGGAACGAGGGTTGCCGGCCCATCCCCCCCGGGCGCAAGCTCGGAACCCCCGAGATCCTGTTCCCCCGCCTGGACGACGAGGTGATCCAGCCCGAGGTCGAGCGGTTGAAGAAGCTGCTCGAAGGTTAACGGTAGAGGCACTTGAGCGCGCCCCAGGCCGTGTCCTCGTCGTCCACCGGATCGCAGGCCATGGCAGGGAACACCCCCGCGAGCGGCATGCCGCAGGCGCCGCCGGTCGCACTGACCGCGGCGAACGAGGCTTCCGGGGCGATGGCGGCGGGCGGCAGGGCCGACCGGAACTGCAGAACCGCCTCCCCGGCGCTGTCCAGACCGCAGTCCCCCGATTCCTCCGGCGTGAAGGTCAGCAGCTTTCCAGTGAGGATGCCGGCAGGATCCCCGTCGCACTCCAGGCTCCCCGCATAGGGAATGAGGCAACCGCCGGGAACGCCGACGGATTGACCGGCCGGCGAGGGGACGTCCAGGGCGATCTGGAAATCGGAGCAGCTGCAGGTTCCATCCGGGGAGTCCAGGGGGATGACCCAGTGATGAACGCCGTAGAGGTAACTCCAGGTGATGGTCACGGTGTAGACCCAGCCGGGGGCGAGCGGGTCGGTGGAGGGATCGGCGGTGACCACGGCCTCCCCCACGCAAATGGCCTGGGCCGCCGGGGCCATCAGGAGGGTTCCGATCACCGCGAACAGCAAGACAGAGGATCTGGAAGGCATGATGAACCTCCAAGGTCTGGTTGAGATGCTCGTGTCGATGTGTGGATGATCAGGGGGATCCTGATTGTACCAGATCCGAGAGGGAAAAGAAAACCCCGGATCCTCCCCAGGGCGGGACTGATCCGGGGTTCCGGTTGGCCGGCCGTCATTCGGCGTAGTAGGCGTCCATCTGCTCGAAAGCCAGGCCGTCGTAGCAGAACGAGATCACGCCGTCGGGAACCCCGTCCTTGGCGATGATGAAGTTCCCCTCCGTCCCGAGGTTGCCCGGCGTGTAGACGTCGTGCCCCGACTCCGGGTCCCCGCCGTAGACGAACAGGAAGTAGCCCGCCACCGTCCCGGACTCGTCCAGGAGGGGATGGTAGGTGTAACCCCAGTCCTCGTAATTCCCGGCCGGCACCGACGCGCCCAGCGGCCATTCCTCGAGGTAGCCGTCCGTCAACAGGTCCAGCGGGTCCTCGGGGTAGGAGCCCCCGTGGTCGACCGCCCAGGCCATCATGGCCTCATCCAGCAGGCCCACCGCTTCGCGGTAGCCGTCGAGGGCCTGTTCCGCGGCGGCCTTCATCTTCTGCTCCTCGATGATCTCGGGTAGCCGGTCCGCGAAGTCGACCGCCATCCGGTACAGTCCGGACGTCAGGGGCCCCTTGATTTCGCCCCGGATCTCCAGGCCGTCGTCCCGGGTCCGGTAGAGGATCTCCTCGGATTCCATGTGGGCGAACATGACCGAGTAGATGTCCATCATCCACTGGGTTTCCTGGGCCTCGGGAGGGGTCATCATGGAGGCCATCCCCATCATCGATTCCATGAAGGCGCCGTACCTCGGCCCGTCCAGGTAGATCCACTCCACCCCGTCGGGGATTTCCAGGTCGCCCCGCGGCTCGGCGATCAGTTCGCGCAGCGCCTGGGGATTCAGACCAAGGACCAGGAAGTCCGGCCCGGCGGCGAGGGCGCCGCCGAACGGCAGGTCGACGACCTCGAAGTCGCCGACGGCTTCGGGCTCCAGGGACTGGATCATCGCCAGCATGCCGCCGGCCGATTCACCGGCCATGGTCGCCAGCAGCCCGATCACCTCGTCCCGCAGGGCCATCCCGTCGGTGCTGCCGAGGACCAGGAAGAACGGCAGGTTCATGGGGAACATTCCGGTATCCTCGCCCGATCCCTCGAGCAGGAAGAGATCCATCTCGCCGGTCAACAGCTCCGAGGACACGGCCGGCAGGGTGAACCCGTCGATGACCAGGTTGCCCGCCTCGTCGATCGTGAGCACCTCGCCCAGCAGCGGGGCGAGTTCGGGACTTTTCAGGAAGTCCAGCAGGATCCCGATCATTCCCGCGACGTCATGATAGGCCGAGAACATCACCACCCGGTCCTGCGGCACGTACTTCCCGAACCGGCAGGATGCGTTGGGCAGGGTGAGGAGACGCGGCAACAGGCCGGTCCGATCGCCGGAGTCGACCTTCAGCAGCACCTCGAAGCTGCTGTGGTCCCTGGTCTGCCTGGACTCCAGGCGCAGGGTCTGCAGGGCCTCCAGTCCCAGCTGGTCGACCAGCATCTCGACCAGGGGGACGGTCTCGGGATCCTCGGCCGCAAGCGCCTCCATGAGCAGGGGCAACAGGTCCTCGACCATGATGCCGAGGTCCAGCTCGATGGTGCTGGAACCGTCCATCCTGACGATCGGATCCCGCTGGGGCTGGGCCGAGGCCGTTACCCCCACCCCGATGACCAGGAGGGCCCCGAGGGCCCAGGCGACAGCTGATTTCCGGAACATGCGCATTCCTCCCCGCGACGGACGATGTTGGACGAATCCTTGGACTTTCCGGGTCAGGCTACCCGATCGGGGCGGGTTTTATAGCAGGAATTTCAAAAAAAATCGAAAATTCGGAAAACGGGGGTGTACCCTGGCCCACGAACGACCGTGGCCGGGCGGACACGGCCACCGGGCAATCCGTCGCTTTCCGGGGATCCGCGGACCGTCCCTCCGGGAACAGAACCGGCAACGGGGGCGTAGAATCGAGATGGGCCCCGTCGGAGGTCATGACATGAGACCATCCCTGTCCTTCCTGGTTGTTGCCGTCTTCTGCCTGGCCCCCGCAGCCCGGGCCGGAGACGGCCTGGTCGCCGACCCGGAAACCATCCTCCAGACCTACATCGAGGCCATGGGCGGCCGCGACGCGATCCTGGCCGTCGAAACCCGCCATTACCGTGGTCGGCGCGTGGATGACCTCGGGTACAAGGATCCGCCGGTCACCGAAACCGTCCTGGAGATCTGGGCGACGGCGGGCGGCGAGATCCTGGTCAAGGAAACGGCCGCGGGAGAGGAGCCGGTCGTCCGCGACCTGGCCGGCAGCGTGGACAAGCTGGGCTGGCTGCTCCATCCCCATGGACCCCTGCTGGTCGGGGCCTACTTCCCCGACCTGGTGGTCAAGGAGCAGGCGCACCGCAACGGCCGCTGGGTGAACGTCCTGGAATCCCCCGGCCTGGACGGGACCTCCTGGTCGCTGGCCTTCGACGTCGGGACCGGATTGCTGAACCACATCGGCTATTACTGGGATCTGCTGGACTACCGGCCCGAAGGCGACGTCAACTTCGCCCACACCATCATCACCAGCCGCAAGGGCGGATCGAGCACCTTCTTCTTCGAGGAGATCGAGACCAACGGGAAGAGGCCGGAGGGGTTCTGAGACAGGGGAACCGGGTCTCAGGCGCCGCCGGGAACTACGCCGAAGGCGGTCCGGCGCGCCTGGTCCATCATGACCGACCGTTCGGCGGGAGTCAGGCCCAGCCGTGATTCGGCCGCAGCGTATTCGCTCCGCAGGTCCAGCCCGAAGAGGGTGCGGTCGTCGGTGTTCAGGCAACAGGGCACGCCCGCCTCCAGGAACCTTCTCAGCGGGTGTTCCTCGAGTGCGGCGATGCCGCCGGTCTTGACGTTGGAGCCCGGGCACATCTCCACGCAGATCCCGCGCTCCGCCAGCAGGGCCAGGGTCGGCGGGTCGGCGCCCGCGGCCAGGCCGTGGCCGATGCGGTGGGCGCCGCAGACCTCCACCGCCTGGCGGACCGAATCGATGCCCCCCGGACCCATGGCCGGGATCTCCCCGGCGTGGATGCTGACGCCCAGGCCCTCCCGGCGCACCTCGGCGAACAGGGAGGCGAATCCCGCGGCGGGACCGGCGGTCTCGTCGCCGCCCAGGCCGAACCCGACCACGCCCAGGCGACGGCCGCAGCGGCCGGCGGCCTCCCAGGCCTTCATTCCCTCCTCGGGACCCCACTGGCGGACGGCGTCCGGCAGCCAGGCCATGGCCACCCCCCGCTCCTGTCGGACCTGGGCCGCCGCCTCCGCCAGCGCCTCCTGCACGCCGACCGGATCGATCCCGCGCTTCAGCAGCACGCCGTAGGAGACGGAGACCTCGGCGTACACGACGCCGTCGGCATCCAGCTGTTCGCCGAGATCCAGGGCGACCCCGTGAAAATCGGCCGGAGTCCTCATCACGCTGGTGATGCGGCGGTAGAGATCCAGGAAACCGTGGAATCCGCTGAAGGAAAAGGCTTCGCCCGCGGGGTCCAGACAGCCGGGCACCAGATCACTGCGCCCGTGGCGGTCGGCCAGGGCTCTGAACCTGGCGGGCGTGAGGCTGCCCTCGAGATGGGTGTGAAGCTCGACCAGGGGAACCCGGGACTCCCCGGATTCCCCCTGCCCGTGCAGTTCGGCATCCTCGCGGTCGCTCCGTCCCCGGACGTCCGTCATCGGGCCAGGACCACCCGGCGGGCCTGGATGTCGTCCCCGCTGGTGACCATGATGAAGTAGGTCCCCGAGGCGGCCTGATTGCCGTCGGCGGTCCGCCCGTCCCACGTCGCGGTCTGCCAGTCCCCGGTGGCGGCCGGTCCGGCCAGCTCGCCGATCTGCCGTCCCCGCATGTCGAAGATGCGCACGGCCACCGTCCTGCCCGCGGGCGCGCGGTACCGCACCGACACCATGGGATTGGCCGGATTGGGCCAGACGCCCCCCAGGGTGAGGCGCGAGGGCAGGTCCGCAGGATCGCCGGCCGAGACCCCGGCCAGGTCCTCCAGGGCGACCCGGCCCCCTCCGGCGAGAGTCAGGGTCAGGTCGTAGGCCACCGTCTCGCCCGCCGGGAAGTCCTCCGCATCGTCGTACCGGTAGCCGTCCCCCGTGAATTCCAGGCACCCGTCCCCCGGGCAATAAGGAGCCGCCGGACCGTCCCACAGGACCGTGCGATCCGCACCCGAGCGGCGGGTCAGGAGCAGGGCGGCCACCTCGTCAGCGGGCAGCCCCAGACGGAACCGGAGCCGGGCCCCCCCGTCGGGCGACGGTCCGCATTCCCAGAGGGACAGCAGGTTGGCCACCACGCCGCCGGTCGTGTCGACCAGGAGGCAGTACCCCGCAGTGGCGCCGTTGAGATTGTTGCCGCCGGGAGCGCCGACGGCGTGATCCCAGGATCCGTCCCCGTCGAAGTCGCCCGCGCTGGAGACGGCGTAGCCGAAGGCGTCGCCGGCGACCGTTCCGGGCTGCAGGGGAACGGCGGGGATGGCGATGAGACTCGCGGCGCTGCTGTAGGAGGAGCGTCCCCCCTCGTAGATGTAGGCGCGGCCCCCGTCGGTGGCGGTGGAGTCGTGGTAGGGCGCGCCGATCAACAGGTCGGGCAGGGAGCTGCCGGAAACCTGGCGGACCCGGGCCAGGGCGAATCCGAACAGGTCGGTGCTGGCGGCCCCGTTGACGTAGCGGTAGGCTGTCGTGGAGGGGCTGCTGCCGCCCCGGAAGATCTCGACGCGGCCGGCGTCCAGGGCCGATTCGTTGCAGTAAGGTGCCCCGACCGCGATGTCGGTGAAGCCGTCCCCGTCCCAGCTGTCGATGCCCCGCACCGCGAAGCCGAACCGGCTGCCGGCCTTGGCGGCCGCCCCGATGCCGGCGGCGAAGTCGATCATCGTGTCCGGCGCGGCGCCGGCCAGACGGCCCTCGTAGACGTAGAACGCGCCCGCGTCCAGGCCGCCGTAGAGGTTGCTCAGGGGAGCGCCCACCGCGACGCAGTCCTCGTTGCCCCCGAGGAAGTTCCCGGCGTCGGTGACCGACCAGCCGAAGCGGTCGTCGGCCACCTGCCCGGTGAGGACGGTGGCCTGGGTCAGGTTCGCGCTGGGCCCGCCCGAGCCTCCGTAGATGACGTAGGCGGCGCCCGCGTCCTGGGCGCGCAGGTTGCTGAAAGGCGCGCCCACGATGAAGTCGTCGTAGCCGTCCCCGTCGAAATCGCCGGCCGCGCTCACGGCGTAGCCGAACTGGTCGCCGCCTACCGCCCCGTCGATCACCACGTCGGCGGCGGCCGCCGGAACGGCCCGACCGAAGAACACGTAGACCCGGCCCGCACCCAGACCGGCGGCGTTGCTGCCGGGGGCGCCGACGGCCCAGTCCTCCTTCCCGTCCCCGTTGACGTCGCCGATCCGGGCGACGGCGTGGCCGAACCGCTCGGGGGAGGATCCCTGCCAGGTCCGGTCCGCGGCGACGGTCAGTTCGGGAGCGCCGAACCACAGGAAAACCGCGCCGGCGTCGAGGCCGGCGGTCTGGTCAGCCGGCGCGCCGACGAGCAGTTCCCAGCGCCCGTCCCCGTCGAGGTCCCCCAGTTCGGTGATCGAGGCGGCGAAATCGTCGCCGTTGTCCCCTTCGGTGGCGGTCAAATGCACCTCCGCCAGGGTATAATCTGCCGCCCCGCCCACGAGCGAAAACAGGGCGAAAACCGCGAATGCGGCACGGGGATTGCCAATCGAATGACGCAAGGTCCAGACCTCCGGTAAGGGCCCCCCGGGCCCCGGATTCCGGCAAAATCCCCCGCTGCGCGGGGTTAGCAGGGGCATCCTGCAATGGTCGCAATCATGCTAGCATGGCCCGCGATCCGTCACAATGGACGAACGGAACCCTGATTGGGGAAAAAAGCCTTGCGAACCATGGGCGGACTGGTGCAATTTTCATACACGGACCCGCCATCCGCCAAGGATGGCCCCACCTGGAGGACGGATCCTGGACACACGGAAAAGTAAACATAGAACGCCCCGGTTGCTGATGCTGGCGTCGGTCGCTGTGGGGACCGGCCTGGTCGTGATCGGCATCGGGCTGCTCAACTCCACGCCCCCGGAACCGCCACCCGAGAACGGCCAGGGAGGACCCAGCGAGATGCTGGTGGGTTCGCTCCCCCCGTCGCCCGCGGGTGACGTCGATCTGTCGCGCGAGCCCGGGGCTCCCGGCAGCGCCCAGGCCTGGCTGGCCGATTTCCAGGAGGACGGCCTTCTGGCCCGCGGGCTTCCCACCGCCCAGCTCGGCCCCCTGAACCGGGATGAGCCCGGTCGGGTCGAAATGGTGATCGGCAAGCGGGAGACCTTCTACGATGCCCTGTCGGCCCGCGGGGTACCCCACGGGGACATCATGGCCCTGGTGAAGGCCTGCAAGCCCTTCCGCAACCTGACCAAGGTGAAGTCCGGCGACGTTTTCCGCATCCAGCTGGATTCGGACGGCGGCCTGCGGGCCCTGGGTTTCGACCTCGACCTGGAAAGCCACGTGACCTGGGTCCGCTCGGGAGACTCCTACGATCGGGTGGACGGCACCTACCCCGTCGAGCGCCGCACCCGGGGCGTGGCCGGAACCATCCAGCTCTCCCTCTACGCCAGCTTGCTGGAACTCGATGCGCCCCTGGCCCTGGCCGCCAAGATGAACGACATCATGGGCTGGGACATCGACTTCAAGCGCGACCTGCGCAAGGGCGACACCTTCAGGATCATCTACGAAGAGGTCTGGAAGGACGGCGAACTGGTCCGCACGGGCGCGGTCGAGGCCCTGGAGATCGTCAACCGCGGCCGGACCCGGCGGGCCTACCGGTTCAGCACGGCCGACGGGCGTCCGGGCTACTTCGACGACGAAGGCAAGAACCTGCAGAAGCAGCTGATGCGCGCGCCCCTGGAGTACAGCCGCATCAGCAGCGACTTCTCCTACCGGCGCTTCCACCCGGTGCTGAAGAAGTGGATGCCCCACCTGGGCGTCGATTACGCCGCCCCCCTGGGTACGCCCATCCGCGCCGGCGGCGACGGGGTCGTGGTCGCGGCCACGGTGAAGAAGGGGAACGGACGGTACGTCCACATCCGGCACAACAACAGCGAATACGAGACCTACTACCTTCACCTGGCGAACTTCGCCAAGGGCATCAAGGCCGGCGCGAAGGTGAGGCAGGGCGAGGTCATCGGTTACGTGGGCGCGACCGGATACGCCACCGGACCCCACCTCGATTATCGCGTCAAGCGGAACGGGGAGTTCGTCAATCCCCGTCTGTTGAAGCTGCCCGCAGCCCATCCGGTGAGCGGCGACATGATGGCCGACTTCCACGAACTGACCGGGCGCTATTCCCGGCTGCTGGCGGAGCTCGACCTCGGATCCACCGCGGATCTGGCCCTGGCCGCGCCCGTCGGCGGAAGCACCGGGCCCGGAGAACTCCTGGCGTCCCGCCAGCTTCCCCAGTGGGTGCGGGCCGCCCCCTGAGACGGTCCGCTCTCCCGGAAGGTCCGCCCTACCTGCTGCCCAGGTTCCGGGCCGTGACGATCAGGGAATCGGAGACCTGGAGCAGCCGGCCGGTGTCCGGCCTCCAGATCGCAGCCGGCCTGCCCGACACAGGTTCCAGCCATCCCGCGGCGTCGGCGTCCAGCCGGGCGGTCCGCAGGTAGCCCAGCTCGAAAACCGTCTCCCCACCCTCTTCATGTTCGAGCGTCAACCGCACCCTGTCGGTCTCCTCGAGGATTGTCGGATCGGCGATGGGCGGCAGGACGGCCAGGACTTCCAGACGATCCAGATCGATGACCAGCTCGCCCGCCAGGGCCGCCCTGCGGCGCTCCTCCATCCCCGTCGCGCCGGCAGCGGGAACGGTCGTCGTCCAGAGCTCACGGCCGTCCCCCGTGGCAGGCTCCAGGCGTCGAGTCCCGGCCAGGACCGTGACGCCTTCCCGCGCCAGGACCAGGCCGGCGGCCTCGACCGCCCGGTCGGTCAGCGCCGTGCCGTGGACGAAGGCCTCCAGGGGCTTGTCAAGGGTGCGTGCGGCCTCCCCGTCGGCCAGCAGGACCACCCCGCGCCGCCGGGCGGGGATCACCTGGTTGTCGAGGAGCTCCCCGAAGTCGATCACCAGGCGGTCGGGATCCCCGGCTGCCGGATCGGGGTCGAGATCCGGGCCCGTCAGGATCACCCGGCGCCAGGGTTCGTCGAGCCCCCAGGCCTCGGCGTACCCGGGGGCCGCCTCGGGGGGCAGGATCTGCCGGACGACCACCTCGGAAACCTCGTAGACCTGGGTCCCAAGGGCCGCGTCCGACACCAGGATCCAGCTGCCGTCCGCGTCGTCCCGCCGCCTGTCCCCGTAGAACCGCTGGTAGCGTTCGACCAGGGGATCCAGGCGGGTCAGACCGTCCGGTCCGCGCTTCAGCCACCACCGGCCGTCGCGCCGGGCGAAAACGGCCGGTTTCCCGTTCCTCTCGAGAACCAGCCCGGTGAGCTCATCCAGCGGGATCACCGGCAGCAGGGTCTTCAGCTGGACCGAGCCGGGCAAACGCGCGAGCCTTTCCCTGAGCCCTGCCTCGACCGTGAAGCACGCCGTCCGCCCCGCACCCGTGGCATAGAAACGCCCGGTGACCGGATTGAACGTCCCCAGACCGAGGGACACGGGCTCGCCGTCCGCCGGGAACACCGTCAACCGCAGGGCGTCGGGACCGTTGAACTCGTAGCGGCGGTCCCCCGGTTCGGTGCCGGGCAAAAGGGGCCCTCCCCGGGCCGCCAGAAGGTCGTCGAGCAGGCGGCCGACGGCCTGCTGGTCCAGGTAGTCGCCGATGGCTCCGGTAAGGCTCCAGTGACCCTCGGGGTCCCGGTCCAGCCGGTACTGGGCGCCCCCCCGGGTCAACAGCAGGCCCGTGACGTCATCGCGATCCATCCTGAAGAGGGGGCCGCCCAGGGCGAGGTCGGGGGACCCGGTGCGGGACCGCAGCGCCAGCAGGACAGCGACCGCCGCGGCCAGGATCACGATGAGCACCAGCACCCCGGCGCGGGAGGCGCCTTCGCGCCGGCGGGCCCGGTTCCCGGGTGATCGGACCTTCATGGTCACGCCCCCGATCCGGTCTGCCGACGGTGGCGCCACATGACGCCCAGGAAAAGGCTGCTGACCAGCAGGGGCCAGCCCAGCACCGCGCCCCAACCCAGGACCTTCCGCTCGTCGTCGCCCAGGACCACCGGCTGGCTCAGGGGATCGCGGCCCCGCACCTCCATCAGTTCCTCCTCGCGGGCCAGCCAGGCCAGCATGTTCAGGAGCAGGTCGCGATTGGCGGCCAGGTTCAGGTTGGCGTTGCTGGCGAACTCGCTGTTGCCCAGGACCACCACGCGGCCCGGCGGGG
>JAHJTW010000327.1 GCA_018829565.1 bacterium
GGCTTCGAGTACACCGACGCCATCGCCCTGCCCCGCACCGGCGGGGTGGCCGTGGCGCGGGGCACCGACGCCAATCGTCCCAACCGCGTCATGCGCGTCGACCTGAAGAAGAACCGCAGCCGCGAGCTGCTGGACCCCGTGGCGTCCGACTATCGCGACATCGCCCTGGGCAAGGTCGAGACCTGGGTGGCCAGGCTGCCCAAGGGCGAGGACCTGGACGGATTCATCTACTATCCCCCGGACTTCGATCCGGCGAAGACCTACCCGGTCATCGTCTACTACTACGGAGGCACCAGCCCGGTGACCCGCGACTTCGGCGGCCGCTATCCCAAGAACGTCTGGGCCGGACAGGGCTACGTGGTCTACGTGCCCAACCCCAGCGGGGCCACGGGATACGGCCAGGAGTTCGCCGCCCGCCACGTGAACGACTGGGGCAAGCTGACCGCCGACGAGGTCATCGAGGCCACCAAGGTCCTCCTGGACACCTTCGGGTGGGCCGACCGCGACCACGTGGGCTGCATCGGCGCCAGCTACGGCGGGTTCCTCACGGAGTACCTCGTCACGCAGACCGACATCTTCGCTGCGGCGGTGAGCCACGCCGGCATCTCGGACATCTCCAGCTACTGGGGCGAGGGCCTGTGGGGCTACGCCTACGGGGCCCGCGCGCTGGCGAACTCGTTCCCCTGGCAGGATCAGGAGCTGTTCATCGGCCAGAGCCCGCTATTCCAGGCGGACCGGATCACGACGCCCCTGCTGCTGGTGCACGGCGACTCGGACACCAACGTGCCCAAGGGGGAGAGCGACCAACTCTTCACCGCGCTGAAGCTGCTGGGCCGCGAGGTGGAGTACGTGCAGGTGATGGACCAGGACCACCACATCCTGGACCACGACCAGCGCATCGTCTGGAACGACACCATCCTGTCCTTCTTCGCGAAGCACCTGAAGGGGCAGCCGGAATGGTGGGATGCGATGTATCCGGCGCCCAAGGACTGGCGCTGATCGGCAAAAAACCGCACGCTCGGGGAGGGGGAAGCGCCCCCTCCCCGAATCCCCGCTTTAGTCAACCACCCGCCGGCCGATAACCAGACATCAAAACCATCGACGAGATCGCTTTCCAGACCAATCTGCTGGCCCTCAATGCCGCCGTCGAGGCGGCCCGCGCCGGTGACGCCGGCAAGGGATTCGCCGTGGTGGCCGAGGAAGTGCGCAATCTTGCCCAGCGATCCGCCGAGGCTGCGAAAACCACCGATGAGTTGATCAAGAATTCGTCGGTCCGGGCGGCCAACGGTGTGGCGGCGAGCCGGGAAGTGGAATCCCTGCTCCGGCAGATCGCTGATGGGGTCCGGTCGGTCAGCGCCCTGGTCGATGACGTTGCCGGGGCCAGCGTCGAGCAGGCCCAGGGCCTTGAACAGATCAGCTCCGCCGTGAACCAGATGGACCAGGTGACCCAGGGCAACGCCGCCAGCGCCGAGGAATCGGCTTCGGCCAGCGAGGAACTCTCTTCCCAGGCCCAGGAACTGAAGGGCCTCGTGGTCGAATTGCAGCGGATCGTCGGAGGCGGTGTCGCCCACGCGCGTGAGGGCGGCTCGACCGGCGTATCCCGGCCTGAACGGCCCCGGAAATCCAGCAAGCAGGCGGCCGTCAGGCCCGACTCCGAATCGGAGTTCCAGTGGGAAGATGGGGAGTTGCTGGAGATCTAGTCCCGAAACGAGCAGAGAATAGCCTCCGGCTCCCGGAAATCCGGCGGAATTTCGCTTGTCCTCATGGTCCCTCTGACCATCAGGACCAGCTACAGCCGACCGTTTGACCTCCCCCCGCGGATTCCTTTCCTTCACAACGGCGACCATAATCTCCCGGGCATTTGCTGGATCCCTCGGGGTCCGCAGGGGGAGCCTAACCGAGGAGGATGGAGTCCCATGATTCGAAAACTCATCATTTTCCTGTCACTGCTGGCGGTGCTTGCCGGACTGGCGGCCTGTTCGGACACCGACCGGGGGCTCCTCGCCCCCACCGCGGGCAAGGCCGTCCTCGATGGCGATGCGGCCCTGAAACCGATGGTGGCCGACCCGGCCATCGTGGCCGGTCCCTTCCACTTCCAGCGGACCGAACCCGGACGATCCGGCGCCATGAGGCCCCGGTTCGAGGAGGCGGCCTTCGCCCTCGAGGATCCCGCGGGCTGGGCGCCCGAATTCGTCCTGCGCCTGCATTCGGGCCCCGACGTCAAGGGCACGATCTCCAGCGCCGTCGTGTTGCTGAACGGGGAGCAGATCTTCGGTCCCGGCGATTTCAACGGGTCACCGGTGGACCTGGCCGCCACCGTGGCTCTCCAGGAGCAGAACAGCCTGAGCGTGAAGATCGCCGGCAGCCCCGGAAGCGCCTGCGCGATCGTCATCGAGGGCACGCCCCTCGGTGAGTTGCACGCGCGGGCCCTGTACCCCCTACTCTCCAACACCGGGCCGAAGCGGATTCCCCTGACCCTTCGCGTCTCCTGTGAGGGGTGGATCGGCGACGACCATGCCGACCTGCCGGCGGAATTCCGGACCCTGATGGTCCCGGCGGTCTGGGACGGGGTTCCGCTGATGAGCCGGACCGATTTCCAGGCCCACGTGGCCGACATCGTCACCGACGGTCATCCCGAATGGTCGGACTGGGAATCCTACGCTCCCACCATCGAGGAGAGATCGCGTCTGTACTCCGACCTCGACACCGGCGAATTCTACCTGTTCGCGGTCCAGGTGCGGGATGCCGCGGGGCGCGTGTCCACGGGACTCGGCTACCAGATCGAGGTGCTGCACCTGCTGGCGTCCGAAAACTACTTCCGGCCCACCCTGACGGTCTTCGAGAATAACCTGGGCCCGATCAATGTTGGGCAGACTCTCCAGGTGGCGCCCGGACAGGAGCTCGCGTTCAGCTGGTCGGCGACCGCCCAGGAATACAACGGGTTCATCGTGGCGTACCGACACGGCTGGGATCTGATCGATCCCTCCGATCCCTCGGATCCTGGCTGGGCGGTGGAACCCGGCCTGGCGCCCGAGAACCTGGCTGCCGCTCCGGTGGCGTTCGCTGCCGGCACCCACGAACTGACGATCCGTGTCGTGGATGATTTCGGGCAGGTCAGGGTGGGTCAGGTCGTGGTGGCGGTCGTTCCGGCAGCAGAACCGCTGCGCGATCTCCCTGATCGGCGCTAGCGTAGTTATGGCAAAGGGGCCTCGATGGCGGGGCCCCCCTGATCGCCGGGGGCGGCCTCCACCCTGTTCCTCCCCTTCTCCTTGGCCAGATACAGCCCTTCGTCGGCCTCGTGCAGGAGGAGATCGATCATTTCCCGGACGTCGTCATCCCCAGTGGAGCCGGCCGCGAGGGTCGCCACCCCGATGCTGGCGGTCAGCGGACTTGGCAGCCCGCGCAGGGAGGCCACCCGGGCCCTGATCCGCTCGGCCACGTCCCGGGCCCCTTCGGCTCCCGTCTCGGGCAACAGGACCACGAATTCCTCGCCGCCGTAGCGGGCGACGACGTCCGACCGCCTGGCCGCTTCCTCCAGGGCTCCAGCCACCGCCTTGAGGGCCTCGTCCCCTGCCAGGTGCCCGTGGGCGTCGTTGAAATCCTTGAAGTGGTCGACGTCCAGCATCAGCAGCGAGGTGGGATGGTTTCCCCGGCGGGCCAGGCGCAGGATGGATTCCATCTGCGCGAACAACCCGCGGCGGTTGGCCAGCCCGGTCAGGCTGTCCCGAAGGGCCTGCTCGGCCAGGGCCCGGTTCGATTCCTGCAGCTTGCGCGTCTTTTCGAGGATCTGTTCCTCGAATTCCCGGCGTTCGGTCAGATCAAGAACGGTGCACAGGATGTAGGTGCCGTAGGGGGTTTCCAGGGGATTCAGTCCCACCTCCACCGGGAAGACCTTACCGTCCTTCCTGCGGCCGTCCAGGTGGCGGCCCTTGCCCATCTCCCGGGCCGTGGCGGCTTCCAGGTAATCCTCGCGCAGGCGGACGTGTTCGCCCCGTACCGATTCCTGCACCAGCACCTCGATCGAGGTGCCCAGCAGCTCGTTGAACTCGTAGCAGAACATGACCAGGGCCTGCTTGTTGGCGTAGGTGATCGCTCCCCGCTGGTCCACCATGATCATACCCGCTGGAGATGCCTCGATGCCCTTGCGGAAGCTCTCCTCGGCCTTGCGCAGGGCCTCTTCCTTCTCCCGTCGGGAGATCTCCGATCCCAGCCAGGAAGCCATCAGGCCCAGGATGTCCAGGTCGCTCCGGGTGAAGGGGACGGGGCGGGGATTGGGACTGGAGAAGCTCAGGGTCCCGTAGATCTCCCCGTCCACCGTCACGGGGACCCCGATGTAGGCCTCAACGCCCCAGCGACCGTAGGCCGGATCTTCGCGGTAACCCTCGGCGGACAGGTCGCTCATCCCGATGGGAGCGCCGGCTGCCAGGCAGACCTTGCCGTAGGTTTCCCCCAGGGGCAGGACCGCACCCTGCTTCAGGTTGAAACGGGAGTTCCCACGGACGTGCAGCAGTTCGAATTTTTCGCCGCGAATGCGGGACAGGATGCCGATGTCCAGGCCGAACCGTTCCAGTCCCACCTGCAGCATGGCCTGGACCTGGGCGGGAAAACCCCCGGAGTACTCCGCCGAGATCTCGTAGAGGCGCCGGATGACGCTTTCATTGTCGGCAATGTTCACGGGTGCATCCCCTCCAGATGACGCCGGGACTTTCATGCGAAAATGATCGGGACCATTTTGTTGAATATCCTTTGAATATAGGAAATGTGTCAATTTCCCGCAATTCAAGGCATGACAACATTTTATGAATTTGATTCTCTTTTTGATTGCCGTTCCCGACCACCCTGAATCTCCCGTGTCGCATTCCGCCGGCACCAGGACCGGCCTAGTGAAGTCGTGGGTTCCGCCACAGGGTTGCTGGCGGGAGGCGAAGGCGCTTCCATGAAAACAATGTAACAATTCCGGTTGCCTCTGGCCATGCTTGCACTATTGCGTGGATATTTGTCTGAAAATTCAAAAAGTTGCAGCCGGCTGCAATTCCCATACTGGAGCTAGGCTTATTCCTCGTGTTGGTTTTCGGTTATTCGTGACCAGTCGCGGGCAATGTCTTCAATGCGCCGGCGCCGGCCTTGAAGATCTGTTTCCCGCTCGTGCAGGAGCCTGTGGCATCGGCTGCACAGGACGATGAGGTTGTCCAGTTCGGTGCGGCCGCCCCCGACCACCGGAACGCGATGGTGGATTTCCAAAAACCGTGTGTGGCGACAGTTTCCGGCCTCGCAGGCATAACGGGAGCGTCGAAGAGCCAGGCGCCGCAAGCGCGGCGTGATGACCTGTCGGCGCGTGCCGTCCGGATTCTCGATGACGGCGTCGCAGTGCGCAGCGGCCAGCAGCGAGCTGCCGGCTTCGGCTTCGCCCCTGCTCGTGGGAATGCGCGCCTTGCCGCATTCGGGGCAAACGAGAAGAACCACCAGGTAGGGCGACCGTGTCCCGCTGTTCTGCGGGGCAGCATAAGCAGCGGATAGGTTATCGAGCATGGCCTGCACCGGCGTCAGCCCTGGATTCTGCCTGCGAAGGTTCTCCAGGAGGGATTCCCAGACGGCATATTGTTCGGCCGTCATTTTGATCCGCAGGTGCTGTTCATTGTCGATCGGCCGGGAAAGAGTTGCGGGTGCTGCCAGCCGACGCGTCGGAGGTGCAGCCCTCGCATGCTTCGGCCGCGGCAAAAGCGCATCGCCCGCGTCATGCGACAAAGGGGCGGCTGACGCGGGTGAGCATCCCGGGGCCTGGCTTCCCTGCGATCCAGGCAGCAGTTGCCGGGGTGGGGTTGGGAGTTGTGGCGTGGTACTCATTGGAGGTGGTTCCGGAGAACCGCGCCTTATCCGTTCGCGCAGTTCCCTGCGCGACACCGAACGGGCGACATCGACCCATTGTTGCTGATCCTCGCGATTCGCCTGGCGCACGATCTCGCGGGCCTGGGACCAGGAAAGGTCGCCGCGTTCAAGGGCTGCCGCGATCAGCGGAAGATCGCTCAACCTTTTGCCGAGGACCAGCAGTTCCTGCGTCTGCCGTGGCGAAAGACCCGCGTAGTGCTTGGCGTAGTCGGTGATGCGCGAATAACCGAGCAGATTGTGGATCTTGCCGTCGATCACCGCCCTCAGATAGAAGACGGTGCGTACAAGATTCTGCTTCAGACCGTCGAAAGCCGCCAGGAAATCGTCGTGCACCGCCCGTTGGGCGGGAGTCAGGCCGTCCAGCGCGGGTGGCGGCGAGCCGCAATGTTGTATAGGCGTGTTGACGGGATCATCTGCCATGTGCCGTGTCCTCCATGATCACGGCAAAAAATATGCAAAATCCAGTCCAGGATACGGCCAGGGTGCATGCGGACGAAGTTCCGAAACGGATCAGACGGTCAGTTGCTGTTGCCGGACCATTCCGCCGCTTCGGTGTCGAAATCCTCCCGCATGAGGACCAGCACGGCCGAGTTGGGCACGATCAGGTAGTTCTTCTTCTCGAAGGTGATCTCGACTGCGGCCTTCTTCAGGAACAGGCAGTAGTCCCCTTCCTGGGCCTGCATCGGAACGTAGCGGGGAAGCGCCACCCCTTCCCCGAAGGGATCGTCGTCGAAGTCGGGCACGTGGGCCACCGGCATGCCCGGCCCCACGCTGACCACCCAGCCCCCCTGGGCCTGGCGGGCCGAGACCGCGGTCTGGGGCAGGTAGAGACCGGCGTTGGTCCGTTCCTCGCCGTCCTCGGGCCGCACGAGCAGCCGATCTCCCACCACGATGAGCGTCTTCTTCAATCGGGACATTTCGGACTCCTCAGAGCAGGTGGCGGCCGCCGTCGATGCAAAGGGATTGCCCGGTCATCGCCGGATTGGCCAGCAGGGCCAGCATGCCCCGGCACACCTCCACCGGGGTGTCGAAGCGCCGCGTGGGAATCTCCTGGACGGGCGTGTGGACGTAGTCCCCGTACCCGGAATCCGGCGGCAGGATCGAGCCCAGCAGCAGTTCGTTCACCCGGACGTGCGGCGCCAGGGCCAGGGCCAGGCTGCGGGTCAGGCCGTGCAGGCCCACCTTGCTGATGGTGTAGGGAAAGTGGTCGGAGCCGGGCTTCAGGGCCCGGATGTCGTTGAGGTTGATGACGTCGCCGGTCCTCCCAGCGGGCAAGCGGCGGGCCATCTCCCGCGCGAGGATGAACGGAGCGCGGAGGTTCACCGCGTGGTGGAGATCCCAGGTCCCGGTGGAGGTGTCCAGGGCCTCGCCCGGTCCGAAGATCGAGGCGTTGTTGACCAGGATGTCGATGGACGCCCCCGCGGCCGTCTCGGCGACGGCCACCAGTTCCTCGGCCACCTCCGCATCGGCCAGATCGCCGGCGACCAGCAGGCACACCCCGCCTCGGTCCTCGATGGCCGCCGCGGTTTCCCGGGCGTCGGCTTCCGAACCACGATAATGCAGGACCACCGCCGCCCCCTCGCCCGCCAGGGCGAGGGCCAGGGCGCGGCCGATCCGCTTCGCCCCGCCGGTCACCAGCGCGGTGCGGCCGGCCAGGAAGCCCCGCTCGGGGCCGGGCCGGTAGGGACCCTCGTCTGCAGGTCGGATGTGATCGATGGTCATCTGGCCGGTCGTCCTCTCACCGCAGGGTCACCACGATGGCCCCGGCGCCGCCCCACTTGCCGGGGGCTTCCCGCCAGGACGCCACCACGTCCACGTTCCGGCTGCACCACTCGCGCACGGCCGGCCCCAGGACGGACACCCCGCCCCGCGAATTCGAGCCCTTGCCGTGGACCACCAGGACCTCGCTGCACCCCTGCCCGGCATAGGCCCGCAGCTGGGTGGCCAGGCGGTGCAACGCCTCCTCGAGGGGCAACAGGCGCAGCAGGATCGCCGGCGGCGCGTCCGGCGCCCGACCGGAAGGCCGATCCTCGGGCCACTCCTGCTCGGCGTCGAAACGGATGGAGCGCCGCATGCCCTTGCTGGGCGGGCCCTCTCCGCCCTGTCCTTTGCGCCGCGCCTTGAACCGTCCCATGCTAGCGTCCGTCCCGTCCGAAATCCGAGGCTCCGGGGTCCCGCAGGCGGACGACCGTCGCCCCCCACGACCCGCCGTCGCCGGGATGCCCGAAGCTCTCGACGGCCGGATGCGCGGCGAGGATCCCCTGGACGATGGTGCGCAGCACCCCGATCCCCTTGCCGTGGATGATGCGCAGGTCCAGGATGCCGACCGCGAGACACTCGTCAATATAATCGGGAATCAGATCCTTGACGTCCTTCGGGGAGAACGTGTGCAGGTCGAGAGTCCCGTCGATGGGCAGGGGAACCGCATCGTCCGGTTCCAGGTTCCGGTTCCCGGTCGTCATGCCTGGCCCTCGGCCGCTCGCCGCGGTTTCTCGATGTTCATGACCTTCATCCGGGAGGTCAGGGTCGAGGACTTGACGCCCAGCAGCCGGGCGGCGCCGGTGGGACCGGAAACCTGCCAGCCGCACACCTGCAACGCCCGGATGATGTTCTCCCGCTCCCGGGCCTTCATCTCGGCCTCGGTCAGGATGCCCTCCCGGGGTTCCGGCGCAGAGGTGGATTCCCCGCCGGGGACGGCGCCGGTCTCCCTGCCGGCCGGCATGCCGGCCGGCATGCCTGCTTCAGCATCCTGCGCCCAGGTTGACCGCCGCGCCTCCAGGTCGATCCTCAGGGAGCCCGGAGACGAGGTGATCACCGCCCGCTCGATGAAGTTCTGGAGTTCCCGCACGTTCCCCGGCCAGTCGTAGCCCTGCATCTCGACCACGTGCCTGATCTTCAGCGGCGTTTCCGAGCGACCGAACTTGCGGCAGGCCTGGGTCAGGAAGTGCTGGACCAGGGGCGGGATGTCGTCCTTGCGTTCCCTCAGCGGGGGGATGACGATGGGAAAGACGTTCAGCCGGTAGTAGAGGTCCTCCCGGAACCGCCCTGCGGCGATCTCCTGCACCAGGTCGCGGTTGGTCGCAGCGATGACCCTGACGTCCACGGTCCGGGTCATGCCTTCCCCCACCCGTTCGAACTCCCTCTCCTGCAGGACCCGCAGCAGCTTGACCTGGAGTTCGCTGGGGATCTCCGCCACCTCGTCCAGGAACAGGGTCCCCTGGTGGGCCAGCTGGAAGCGGCCCACGCGATCCTGGACGGCGCCCGTGAACGCTCCCTTGACGTGGCCGAAGAACTCGCTCTCGAACAGCTCCCGGGGAACGGAGGCGCAGTTGACCTTGATCAGGGGGCGGTCCCGGCGGGCGCTCTTCAGATGCAGGGCGCGGGCGACCAGTTCCTTGCCCGTCCCCGACTCGCCGGTGACCAGCACGGTGGCCTCGGTGGGCGCAACCTGCTCGATCTGGCGCTGCACCTTGGCCAGGCCCTGGCTGATCCCCACGAAGAGATCCGATCCCCGCACCGGAAAGAGTTCCTCGCGAAGATACTCGTTCTCCATCTCCAGGCGGGCCCGCAGGGAGGTCAGCTCCCAGTTGGCGGCCTCGAGCTGGGCGGTCCGCTTGCGGACCAGACTCTCGAGTTCCTCATGGTACCTGCGGTTCTCCCGTCTCAGGCGGGACTGCTCCGTGGCGTTGTGGACCGCATGCAGCAGGATCTCGAGATCCTCGAACGGTTTGATCAGGAAGTCCCAGGCCCCCAGCCTCAGCGAATCCACCACGTCGTTGACGATCCCGGCGCCCGAGACGACGATGACCGGCAGGTCCGGGTCCTCCTCCCTGAGGCGGCGCAGGACCTCCAGGCCGTCCATGCCGGGCATGCGGAGATCCAGGAGGACGACATCGGGCGAATGTTCCCGGAAGACCTCCAGGCCCTGGGCCCCGCCTTCGGCATCCCGGACCCACATCCCCCTTCGCTGCAGAAATGCCACCAGGGTGCTGCGGACAAGGTCGTCGTCGTCGATGACCAGGACGGAAATGGGCTCGTTGGCGATCATGGCGGCCCCCTTGGAATACCCTACCTCGACAGGTTCCTATGTTACGATATATCGAGAACCGGTTCCATGAAATTTCATGATTTTCGAATTTTCGAAAAGGGGCTTCTGGCTTCTCCAATCATAAGTTGTTTATTCACAACAGAAAATTTCTTTCAGGAACGGCCCGTGAAATGCATTAAGGATCTCGCGTAATTCGCCAGACCAATGAGGGAGCTTCCTGGCGCATTGAGATACCCGTCCACAGGTTTCCCGGTGATCCAGGAGGGACACTCAGGGGCCACAGCCCTGTGAATCCTCATCCACCCACGGTTCCGACAGGACCGGCGCTGGATCGGAAGGATTCGCCGAAAGGGCGCGGCCATGCCTCATCCGATCCCCTACCTTCCGGCCAAGGACCAGGCAGCTGCCGTCGCAACCCGGATCCAGATCCCCCACGATCCCGTCCTGTCCGCCCTGCACCGATGGTCCAGGGAGACCGCCCAGCACGTCCACGCCCTCGCCGAACTCGCCGCCCATCTGGGCCGGCTGGCAGCGGTCCCCGCCTCGGAGATTCCCCTGCTGGCCCGGAGCGCCCGGCTCCACGACATCGGCAAGCTCGGGGTGAGCTGGAACATCCTCCAGAAGGCGGGACCCCTGACCCCCCGGGAACGGTCGGCCATGGAGGTGCACACCACCATCGGCTGGCACCTGCTGAGCAGCCGCCGGCGTCCAGGCGCGCAGGTGGCCGCCAGGGTCGCCCTGGAGCATCACGAGCGGTGGGACGGCGGCGGCTATCCCCAGGGGCTGTGGAAGGACTCCACGCACCTCTTCAGCCGCATCACCGCCATCTGCGACGTGTTCGACGCCCTGTCCCGGACCCGGGTCTACCGCCAGGCCTGGTCCCTGCAGCGGATCGTCGACCACCTGGAGAGCAACCGGGAGAAACACTTCGATCCCGCCCTGCTCGACCTGTTCATCGCGAACATCGAGGACTTCCTGGACATCCGGCATCCCGACAGGCAACCGGCTTCAGCAGCAACCACGCCTACCGAATAGGCTGGAGGAGTGACATCATGTTGGCCTCCCCGATGCACAGCTCCCTCTACGAGTCGACCCATGCGGCCGTCATCCTCAACCGCGGGGGGATGGTCGTCCTGTGGAGCCGCGCCGCCGAACAGCTGTTCGGGTGGCCTGCCGAGGACATGGAAGGCCGGCCTGCCGAATTCCTCTCCCCGGCGAACCGCAGCCTTTTCCTGTCCTGTCTCAACGACGACCGCCAGGGCGGGATCAACCGCATCCGGTGCCGGACCCGTAGCGGTCAGGACCGTGACCTGACCGTCGCCATCATGCCCATCACCGGGCACGCCCCGGAGGACACCCATTGTCTGGGCCTGTTCCTGGAAGAGGATTCCGATCACGACGGCCTCAGTTCGCTGATCAGGCCCGTTGGCCGGGACCCCAGGGGTCCGGCCCCGGTCGGGGCCGGATCCGACCTGGCCGACCGGCTCCGGTTCGAATCCCTGGCGGCCGACCTTTCCCGCCGTCTGCTGCAGGTTCCCGGATCCCACTTCCCCGACCTGGTTCCCGGAACGCTGCAGGCCATCGGGGAGTTCTTCGACTCCGACCTGACGATTTTCTCCTGCGGCGGCAGGACCGGCGGGGGCCAGACGCCCGTCCTGCTGGCCACAGCCGAAGGGGTCCGGCGATGGACGCCGGGAGAGGATGATCTGCGGCTGCCGGCAAACCTGGTCAGGCATCTCAAGCGGCGAAAGGTGTTCAGCTTCAGTTGCACCGACGCCATTCCCCCGGCCTGGATCCAGGAGAAGAAGCTGGCCCTGTCGTTCGGCATCCGGTCGGGCCTGTGGATCCGCCTCGACCTGGGAGACCACGATCCCGGCTACATCGCCGTCCACGGGAAACGGACCGGCCGCCGCTGGGACCGGGAGGAACCCCAGCGCCTGCAGCTCCTGGGGGAGATCCTGCTGGGAGCTTCCCACCGCCACCGGATGGAGCAGGAACTGACCGAAGCCAAGCAGTTCTTCGATTCGGTGGTGACCAACATCCCTTTGCCCGTCTTCGTCAAGGACGCGACGACTCACCGGTTCGTGTATCTGAACCGGGCCTGCGAGGAACTGGTCGGGGTTCCCGGGTCCGAAGTCATCGGCAGGACCAACGAGGAGGTTTTCCATCCGGTGGACGCCGCCGCCTTCTCCCGGCAGGACCAGGAGATCCTGGCGACCGGATCCCTGCTCGAAGTCGAATGCGAAACCTTCCACTCCCCGACCCGCGGCACTCTCCTGGTGCGCTCCCGCAAGATCCCCCTGTCCGGCGACGAGGGGAACCCGCGGTACATCATCGGGATCACCGAGGACATCACCGGGTGGTCCGGATACGCCGACCTGACGGCTCCCCTGCGGGCGGCCATCGGGACCGCAGGGGGGCCCACGCCCCGGGTCCTGTTCGTCGACCAGGCCGAGGATGACACCGCCCAGGTCATCACCGGGCTGCACAACCTGGGCTGCCTGGTCACCCACTGCCGGGGAACCCACTCCAGCCGTCTGACCTTCATGGCCTCGCCCGACGAATGGGCGGCCGTGGTGATCGACGACCCCCTGCCCATGATGAGCTGGGTGGAACTGATCCAGGACATCCGCGCCGTCTGCCCCGAGATGCCCATCCTCTTCATCCACGACGCGCCGGGAGCCCCGGAGCCCCGTCGCCTCGAAGAGATCGGCAAGGCCCGCGCCCTGGCCAAGCCCGTGAAACCCGATGGCCTCGCCCAGGCCCTGGGGGCCCTTCTGTCGCCTGCGTGACGGGAGGGCCCCTCACGGGTTTCCGGATCCCGGCCGGACCCGGCCTCGCGGCCGGCGCCGACCTCGTGGCTTCGTCCCGAAATCCCGCTTCAGGGTTCCCACCAGCCGGACCCCCCGCGCTATCGCCCCCCACCAGACCAGGGCGGCGATCAGGACCGCTCCGGCCGTTCCCCAGGGTCCGGCCGGGCCCAGACGTTCGCCGGCGGTCCAGGTCACGAGTCCCCCCGCGGCGACGATGAAGGCCAGGTTGGTCACCCGGTGGATCAGGATCCCGGTGCGGGCCCGGCGGCCGATCTGCGGCCCCGGGGGACGATCCAGCGCCCCGACCCCCAGGAGATCGGCCACGAGCCAGTAGCCGTCGGACCGGATGAACGGCCACAGGCTCCAGAGGACCGCCGCCAGGGCCGAGCCTGCCGCGATCCCCGAGGCATCCCGCAACCAGCCGGCCTCGCACGTCCCCGCCGCCAGGGCCAGGATCCCCCCTATCCCGAGCTGGAAGCATGCGCCGGCTGCGTTCACCACGAGGCGACCTCGCGGGGGCAAGAGGGCCACCGGGGTCACGTCCACGAAGAGCACCGGGATGACGACCATCACCCCGATCCCCAGCCGCCCCGGGGGATAGCCCTGGCGGGCCAGAGCCGCCGCATGGCCCAGTTCGTGCCAGACCGCCGTCACGAGGAAGAGGACCAGACCCGGAGCGAGACCTCCTTCGTGCAAGACAGGCCATCCCCGCTGCCATCCCCCCGCCCAGGCCAGACCGTAGCCCGCCAGGCCGGCCGCGGCGGCCAGCCCCAGGCCCGTCGGGCCGGCCAGAGGACTCAAGAACCCGGACGCCCGCCGCACCGCTGCCGGGGACGCGAGGGGCAACCGCAACCACAGGGGATCCCGGAACATCCGGCGGAACGGCGACCGGGCCGGTTGCGGCTCCGGGACTTCCCGGTGCCGAGGGGTCAGGCCGGCGGCAGGAACGGACCCATCGAGGATCCCGGCTCCGACCCGGGGCGGCACCCCGAAGCTCCGGCCCTCGTGGATGACCAGCCAGGGGCCGGCGGGGTGGGGATGGACCTCGGTTCGTCCGGGCATGGTCAGGTGCCCAGCCTGGCCATGCCCAGCAGGCAGAGCCGCAGCCCGTGGAACCCCACCCACGCCCGGCCGTGGTACTCGCTCAGCTCAGCCAGGGTGGGGCGGCCGGTCCTCAGGATCTCCAGATCCTGGTCGCGGAGCCCGGCGGCGGGGTAGAACCGGTCCGCCGACAGATCCGCCAGGAAGGCCTCGCGCCACACCTCGAC
>JAHJTW010000328.1 GCA_018829565.1 bacterium
AACATGTCGGCCGCCAGGGCCAGGTCCGACTCCCGGCCCAGCAATTCGTTGCGGGCCTCGGCCAGGTCGACCTCCATCTGCAGGCTCTCCACCTCGGGGATCAGGCCCGCCTCGAACTTGCGCCTGGCGATGTCGTAGTTGGCCGACTGCTGCTCCAGCGCATCGCGTGCGATGACCACCTCCTGCTGGGCGCGCATGAGGGCGAAGAAGTCGGACGTCACCTCGTACTGCAGATCGAGCTGGCCGCGCAGGAAGGCCCGCCGGGACAGCCGGTGGGAGATCTCGGCGCGCTCGAGGCCCAGCTTCAGGCCGTTGGGTTCGAGCAGGGGCTGGTCCAGGGAGAGCTCGATGCTGTTGAACATGGTCTTCTGCTCCAGGTCGGCCCCGGTGGCGTTGTCGTAGACCGTGTCCTCGCGGTGGAAGATCCTGCCGGTCAGGCTCAGGGCCCCGTCCGTGGGCAAGGGCTGGCTCAAGGTCAGGTCGGCGCTGATCTCCTGGCTGCCGTAGGAATCGTACCGCGGCAGCTCGCCCGGAACCGTCTCCCCCTGGACGCGCTCCTGCAGATCCGGAGCGGTCACCGCCAGCCGGGCCTGGGTGCCGAACCGGCCGCGGGCGGCCTCGACCTCGTACTGGGATCCGGCCAGGTTGAGCTCCAGGGTCCGCGCGAAGTGGCTGCCCTCCAGGGCGATGGCGATGGCCTCCTCCAGGCCCAGCAGCAGCGTGTCGCCGGCGGCGACGGTCGGGACGGGCGCCGGCTGCGCAGCCGCGCCTCCGGCCAGCATCAACGAGAGAATCAGTTTCAGCATCATTCGTACCTGAGGGATTCGATGGGGTTGAGGGCCGCGGCCCGGCGGGCGGGGAAGAATCCGAAGGACACGCCCACCAGGGCGGACACCCCGAACGCCAGGACGATGGACAGGGGCGAGACGACGGTGGTCCAGCCCGCGGCGGCGGCGATGCCCCAGGCCAGGGACACCCCCAGGGCCACGCCCACCAGGCCGCCCGCGAAACTGACGGTCGCCGCCTCGAACAGGAACTGGAGCAGGATGTTGCGCCGGGTGGCGCCCATGGCGCGCCGGATGCCGATCTCCCGGGTCCGCTCGAGAATGCTGGCCAGCATGATGTTCATGATCCCGATGCCGCCGACCAGCAGGGAGATCCCCGCGATCGCGCCCATGACCAGGGCGAAGATGCGCTGGGTGGCCTGCCGCTGTCGGATGAGCTCCAGGGGCACCACCACCCGGGTGTCGGGCTCGCCGTGATGGCGGCGGTCGAGCACCCTGGTGATCAGCCCCGCCACCGCGTCGAGGCGGTGCACGTCGTCCACCTGGATGATCAGGCGGTCGAGCTCGCGCTCCCAGCGCTTGCGGTCGCCGCGCAGGAGGGCGCAGCTCAGAGGGATGCAGATGTCGCGGTCCGTGGCGCGCAGCAGACCTTCCTCGTCGTTGTCCACCGGTCCCCCGCCGGCCATGACCCCGACGACCTCGTACCAGTCCTCCCGGATCTTCACGAAGCTGCCGACAGGAGGCTCGAGCCCGCACAGGTCGCGCACGATCCCCGCGCCCAGCACGCAGACCCGGACCGCCCCGTCCAATTCGCCGGCCGTGAAGAACCGGCCCGAGACCATGGCGTCCCGGCGCACCTCCGGCAGGTCGGGCGTCGTCCCCACCACCGAGGTCCTGGTACGCTTGATCCCCTGGACCTCCACCTCCTGCACCGCCATGGGCACCACCCTCGTGATGGCCGGGGTCAGGTCCAGCAGGGCGGCGGCGTCCGCCCGGGACAGACCGACCGAACGCGGCGCGGCCTCGTCCCCTCCCCGTTCGGGGGGATCCTGGTGCAGCACCACGATGCTGTCGATGCCCAGGGTCTCGAACTGGGCCAGGGCCTCGCGCTTGGCCCCCTCGCTGATCGACAGCATGGCGATCACCGCAGCCACGCCGAAGATGACTCCCAGCATGGTCAGGAAGGTGCGCAGGCGGTGGTCCCGCAGGCCCGCAAGGCCCAGCTGGAGTTCCAGCCTCACGGCTTGCTTCCCGCGGTTCCGGCGGGGCTGGACAGCCGCAACTGCCGGCCCTCCTCCACCCCCGTCTCGATCACGACCCGGTCGGCGCCGGCCGGCCCGAGGGTCACCGCCAGCTCCTGCCCGTCCAGGGTGTATACGACGGACCGGCCGTCCACCTGGAAGACGGCCTCGTGGGGCACCTGCACAGCATCCTCCAGGCGGCGGTGGATGATGCGGCACTGGGCGGTCATGCCGGGGAGCAGGCCCTCGACGTTCCCGTCCA
>JAHJTW010000329.1 GCA_018829565.1 bacterium
ATGGAGAAGCCCCCCTTGTTGGTCTCCTTGACCTTGCCCTCGACCGGAGTCCCGGATGCGTGGGCGTCCTGCAGGGCCTTCAGGCCGGCTTCCTTGAGGTTCAGGGCCAGGGTCAGCTTCAGCCCGTCCGGACCCTTCTGGACGTGCCCGGTCACGGACTGTCCTACCTCGTAGGTGAAATTGCCGTCCGCATCCTTGAGCTCCTCGATCGAAATGGGGAGCTCGTTGCGCAGGCCGCAATCCACGAAGGCGTCGTTGCCGGCGATCTGGATGATGGTTCCCGTGAGCTTGTCGCCCACCTTGGGATCGGCGGGTTGGCCGCCCTCCGCGGACTCGAGCATCCGGGCGAACTCTTCGCTGGACGATTCGTCATCCTCGGGGGATTCGGGAGCGGGGGCTGGGACCTCATCGGGGGAGGGGTCGAGATTGTCGTTGTGTTCCGTGGTCATGTCCGGTTCCTGTTCCTGCTCTGGGGTCATGCTGGTCAAACGGACCCGACCGGCGCGATGGGACGGACCGGCGGGTGTCGGCTCGGGGACTATATCACAATTTCCAGGTGAAGAATACCGTCCAGGGCACGTTTTTGTTGCCCGGTCCGGAGATCGTCAGGAGGAGCTGATGGGGCGCTTGAGGACCAGGAGGGTCAGATCGTCGTCCTGGCTTCCGTGAACCGGTTCCACCGCCGCCCGGAATCCATCCGGCAGGTCCCTGGCCATGACCGAGGCGGGTTCCATGGAAAGTCCCCTGGCCACATCCAGCAAGGCGGCCATGATCCCCCCTCCGGGATCCGCCTTGCCTGCATCGGCCAGGCCGTCGGTGAACGCAATCAGGAATCCGCCGGCCGGGAGGATCACCGAGCGGGAAGGGTACCCGGCATCGGGGATCAGACCCAGGGCCGGGCCCGTCGGGCGCAATTCGAACGCCTTTCCCTCCTCGTCGATCAGGATGGGCGGCTGGGCCCCGGCGGAGGCGTAGGTGATCGTATCCCGCCCCGGATCGACGACCGCGAGGAACAAGGTCGCGAATTCCTCGGGCCCGCTGCCGGAAAAGAGCGCCGCGTTGGCCGCGCCAAGCAGTTCGCCCGGATCGCAATGGAGGGGGGCCAGGGCCCTGATGCAGGCCTGCAGGTTGCCCGCAAGCAGCGCCGCCGGCAGTCCCTTGCCCGATATGTCGGCGACCGCCAGGCCGGTCCTGCCTCCGTCGAGGGCCAGGAAGTCGTAGAAATCGCCGCTGACCACCCGGGCGGGACGGTTGCAGGCCGCCAGATCGAATCCCCGCAGGTCGGGGGCCGTCCCGGGCAACAATCGTTGCTGGATGGCGCGGGCGGCGTTCAGTTCCTCGGCGTACCTTTCCCCCGCCAGGGTCTGGTCCAGACCCGACAGCCCCACCTCGGCCGTCAGGGTCGGCGAGCCGGCGAGGGCTGCGGACACGGGGGCTTCGGGCAGGTCGATGCCCAGCAGGCGGGACAGGTCCTCCACTTCCCGGTCGACCCGCTCCAGAAGATCGGTGAACGCCTGGTCCTGGAGGCCCAGGGCGGGCAGGAGAACCTCCGGCGGCCAGGGGGCCTGACCGTCCCCGTTCTCGCCGAAATCCGTCATCCTCACCAGGGCGATCGACCGGCGAAGGATCCGGGCCGTCCTGGATTCCCCTGGCTCGCAGACCCACGGGGGGACGGAACCGCCGCCGCCGGCGACGGTCTCGGCCAGGTCCGTGGGCAGTCCCCAGGTCTTCATCAGCCGGTGGCCGAGTTCCCGGTGGTCGAATCCCAGGATCCTGGCCTCGGCCTCGACGAGGGGGCACTGTTCCGCACGGGCCAGTTCGCAGGCCTGCCGGAACTTCTCGGGCTCCTTCTGGGCCAGGAAGGGGACGCCGATGCCGTGCAGGATGCCGACCAGCCACGCGTCGTCCCCGGAGACGGGATCCTCGGCCGCAGCAAGCGCCTGGGCGCAGCCTGCGACCGCCAGGCTGTACTTCCAGAATTCCCGCAGGTCCAGGGCGCCGGTCCCCGGGTGGCGGGGGACCAGGTCGTGCATGCCCATCAGGAAGGCGATGTTCCTGACCCGGCGCAGCCCCAGGCGCACCAGGGCTCCCCGCAGATCGCGGACCTCCTGGCCCCGGGAATAGGCGGCGCTGTTGGCGAGCGCCAGGAACCGCATGGCCATGACGTTGTCGCTGAGGATGAGGCGCGTCATGTCGGGAAGGCTGCACTCGGGGTCCGCGGCCAGGGTCACGACGGCGGCGGCGACGTGGGGGAGGGTCCCCACCTCACCGGCCAGACGTGTGGTGAAATCCGCGGCCAGGGTGTTCATACCCTTGAATATCGGCTTTGGGGCCGGAATCTTGAGCCTCAGCGCACGAGGGTCAGCTTGCCCCGGCCTGCGGGTTCCCCGTCGGCCTCGATGACGTAGAGGTAGGCGCCCGAGGCGGCGGGATTCCCCTTCAGATCCGTCCCGTTCCACTCGATCCTGTTGATTCCGATCCGGCCATCCGCCTCCGGGCTGAGCCAGACCGTCCGGCCCCGGACGTCGGTGATGACGATCCTCACCGCCGCCGGCCGCGCCAGTTCGAAACGGATGCCGGTCAAGGGATTGAAGGGATTGGGCGCCGCCTGGTGGCCGGTGAGCAGGAGCCCGGGCGCATCCGGGCCGACGGTCGCGACCGGATCGTCGGATTCGACGATCTCGTCCACGTTGATGAAGCCCATGGGCCCGGTCTCGTCGTCGACGATGCGGATGAAGCACTCCAGGCCCAGGAAGGGCGTCAGGTTCCAGGTGCGGGGCGTCATCAAGGGATCGTTCAGGCCGGTCTCCCTGAAGAGGACCGTCGAATCGGCGGCGGACATCAGGGCGACGTAGCAGGTTTCGGGGTAATTGCCGCCCCCCACCAGCAGATCCATCCGGCGGCCGGTGACGACGAAGTTCCGGCTGTCCATGTTGCCGACCGCGGCATCGCCCAGGGCGACCCCCGGAGCCCCGCGGCCCGACAGGGGTCCCTGGTAGTACTCCTGGCTGCTGAAGTAGCTGTTGCCCTTCATGCCCACCGACGGTTCGCCGCGCCACAGGGGGTTGTCGCCGAAGGTCGGATTGGCGTTGACGCAGATCCCGGTGAAACGAGCCCAGTCCGCGTCCAGGGGATGACGCTTGAAGATCCAGGGGGTGCCGCCGGATTCCAGGGTCTTCAGGGTGTCCAGCCTGACGACGTATCCCAGATCGGAGCTGAACGGCAGGTAATAGGGCGTGATCCGGGCGAAGACCCGGTGGCCGGGATCGAATTCCTTGACCTCGGGGGCGTAACCGCCGTCGACGGTCACCTTGGCCGCCATGGACCAGGCGGCGGGGTCCGGGTTCGACAGCAGGGTGATTCCGGGGGTGTCGTACTCCCCGAAGAACAGGTGGTGATAGTCCCCGATGACCAGGTACTGGGGACTTTCCAGGACCCGGCCGGGGGTGCTGCCGTCGTTGGCGAAGATCGGTCCGAGATCGGTCCAGGTCGCGAGGTCGGGGCTCGATGCGTGGTACAGGACGCCGGTGGACTGGCCCAGCCATTGCCGGGCCGTGATCAGGACGTGCCACTGGCCGTCCTGGCGATAGACGAAGGGATCCCGGAAGTCCGACCATCCCGCGGCGGTGTTGTAGAGGTACGTCAGGGGATTCGGTTCGAGGTTGGGGTTGCCGGGATCATCGGTCCAGGTGTAAAGATCGGGGGAACTCGCGATGGCCAGGCGCTGGTTCATCTGCTGGTCGCAGGCGGTGTAGAGCATTCTCCAGAGGCCTGCGCCCTCGTCGAAGACCACGTCGGGAGCCCAGTTCGCCCCGGCGTCCCACCAGCCTGTGCCGACGGTGATCACGGGCCCCTGGATGTCCCAGCGCTTGAGGTCCGGGCTGGTGGCGTGCCAGATCGTATCGCCGCTGGCGGCGTGAGGGGTGGCCTCGTGGATGCTGTGGTAGTAGATGTGATAGAGGGAGTCCGGGCGGACGAGGCAGAAGTCCCAGACCTGCCGCTGGGGATGGACGAAGAAGTTCTGCTCGAAATCCAGGCGGACGAAGGCCTGCGCGGGTGACGCCATCCACCAGGACGGGGCCAGGGCCAGGATCAGGAGCAGCAGGGCCGTCACTCTCCAGGGGTGCGGGGCTGCGCCGACGGTGGCGAGGGGCGTACGGCGTCGGGCCACGGAAGAACTCCAAAGGGTCGTGGTTTTATGACTTTGAAGGAATATTTTACCAGCAGAGGGGGTCCGGCGTCAAATTTCCGCCGGATCGTGAGGCTCACGGACCAGGGATTGCGGGCCCCATCGTGCCGCCGGGAGGTCGATCAGCCGTGTTCCGCGTCCTGATGGGAATGATCATGGCGGTGCTGTGCCTTGCTTTCCCGGAGGACCCGGCGAGGGGCGAGGTCAGGCCCGGTTCCCGGGAAATCCAGGCCATCGCCCGGGGGCTGGCCGAAGTGGACAGCCTCCTGGGGGCGGGGGATCCCGGGCAGGCAGTCCTCGTCGGGTCCGCCCTGCACGACAGGTGGGCGGGGGATCCGCTGTACGGCTGGCAGATCGCCGGACGCCTGGGCCTCGCCCTCAGCCGGGCGGGGCGGAACGAGGAAGCCGTGCCCCTGCTCGAGACCGCCGTCCTCGGCAATCCGGTCGACGCCAGGCTGCACAGGAACCTGGCCTTCAGCCTGAGATCCCTCGGGCGGCGGGGGCGGGCCCTCACCGAATACCAGACCGTGGTGGATCTCGCACCCGCCGACGCCTCGGCGCGACTGGAGTACGGGCACACGCTGATGGAGTTCGGGGACTTGCGCCGGGCTGGCGAGGAGTTCCTGCTCGCCGATCGCCTGTGCGGGGGATGCCCCGAGGCCAAGGCGGCCCTGGCGAACGTCGCCATCGCCCGGGAGGACTGGGCCGCCGCGGTCGGGCCTCTGGGGGATCTGTGGCTCCGCCAGGGCGATCCCGGACTGCGCAAGCGCCTGGCTTCTGCCCTGTTCCGCACCGGTCGGCCCGACTCGGTGATCGGTCTGCTGGGCGGCATCGGCCTGGCGGATCTCGACGGGGACGAATGCCGGCTCCTGGTGCAGGCCGAGGAAGCACTCGGCAACGATGCGGCCCAGAGTCTGCGCTTGATCCACGCCGCCACCGGGAACCGGCCCCTGCCCGCCGGGCTCCTTGCCGACGGGGTCTTCTGGGCCAAGGTGGCGAGCAACCTCCTGGCGGCCGGCGAGCCGGCCGGAGCCCTGGAGGCTGCGGACCGCTCGGTTTCCCTCGATCCCGACAACGCGATCTACCGCAACAACCGCGTGGCCATCCTGCTGGAACTCGGCCGCGAAAGCGAAGCCAGGGAGGAATGGGCCAGGGTCCTGGCCCTCGACCCCGGCCTGGCCGGAAAGGAACCCAGCCGATGACCGCAAACGTGGGAGAAGGCCGGATTCCCGGTCGACGAGCCGCCGGGAGCGGGCCCGGGGCGTCCGGGACCCGGAGGGTCCTCCTCACCCTGACCCTGGTCACCGTGGTTTTCGGGGCCGGGTGCGCCACGGCGCCGCAGGGGACCCGGGTTCCCGAGGCCGCTCTGCCCGCCGCGGACCGCCCCGATTTCCTGAGGGAACGGCCGGTTCCGGAGGGCAAGTGGCGCGAGCACCGCCTGTCCTGGTGCGCCGAGGACACGAGCGTTTCCCCGCAGGTGGAGAGCTATCTGGGCCTATGTTCGGAATTCTTCAGGGACGGATCCGGATCCGACGGCATGATCGAGATGGAATTCGGACTGGAAGCGGGGGTGCGCCATTCCCTCATGCTCCTGACTCTCGGTCAGCTTTACCTGATGGCGGGCCAGGGCGACCCCGACCTGCTTCCCGTCGAGGGACCGGCGGCGGACGTGGGGGACTGGCCCCGCAACCGCAGGCGCCTGCTGGGCAGGGCGCGCGAACTTTTGATCGAGGCGGGAGAAGCCCGGCCCGACGATGCCGCGGTGGACTACCTCCTGGCGGACGTGGCCCGGGCCGGGGGCGATTTCGAAAAAGCCGGAGGCCTGGTGGCCCGAGGCATGACCAAGTGCACCGGAGGCCGCAGTTTCCGCACGATGCAGCTCTATCAGCAGCTGAGGAACTACCCGCCCCGGTACCTGGGGGGGCTGACCCCGGTCTACCCCCCGGAGGCGGCGGATGCGGGGGTTACTGGGGACGTGGTGTTCGACCTCCTGCTCAGCCCGGCGGCGGAGGTCCGGCAGGCGGTGGTCGTCTCCTCCCCGTCGGCCGATCTGACCGCCGCCGCCCTGGCCGCGCTGGAAGGGGGGGATTTCGAAGCCGCCCGCATCGGCAAGTATCCCGTCTGGGCCTGGCTGAGGGTGACGATCTCGTTCAATCTGGAGCAGTGACAGCAGTTGCGGCGCGGGCCGGCCAAAACGGTGGTTGATTTGGGGAAGGGCTTGCCTTAATTTTACCTATCCGCACGAGATCGTCATCGCTGCGGCGTTTCCGCTCGATCCCCGCACTGGAGGTTGTCCCTACCATGATGTGGCAGCGCAATCGGCTCTTCCTGCTGTCCTATTTCGCCGTTCTGGCCGTGTTCGTCGTCATCGGCTGCTCCAGCAAGGAGGATCCCTCGGAGACCCTCGCGGTCTGCGGGAACCATTCCTGCGGCGAGCTGATCATGGTCACGACGGACACCACCAGCGACGGGTTCCAATATCTCGATCCGGTGCTGTCACCGGACGGGACGCGGATCATGTTCACCGCGGACTGGTGGGCGATCCCCACCGAGCGCGACCCCGGCGACGAACCCTACGTCACCAACCGTCAGGTCCTGCTCATGCCCGTGACCCAGGGCTTCGAACCCAAGGAGTCCATCGAGGAACAGGGAGCCGAACTGGTCCTGCTCAACGAATACACGCTGCACATGGGCGGCGCGGGGGCGACCATCGTCCTCATCCCGGCGATCATCCAGAACGAGCGCAAGGCCTCGCCGAAGTGGATCACCGACGACCGCATCCTCTTCTCCTACCTGACCAACCGCGGGTTCCGCCTCTTCAGCGCGGACATCACCACGCCCGGCAGCGCCAACGTCGACGGCGTGATGCTGATCGACGGCCTGGACACCGGTCTGCTCTACAACGGGGCCCCCATGAGGGGGGACAATCAGGACGGCGGGTTCGACTTCCAGATCCTGGACCCGGCGGTGTCCCCGGACGGGCGCTGGGCCGTCTGCACCTTCTTCGCCAGCCGCGTGAACATCATCACCGACGGGGAGCGCGAGTACTTCGAGTTCCTGGGCACCCAGAGCGCGCTGATCGCCGTGGACCTCTGGACACTCGGCGACGGCAACGGCTACGACACCAGCTGGCACTACCTGACCGGTTTCTACTCGAATCTGCGCACCCCCGCCTGGTCGCCCGACGGTCGGAGGATCGTCTTCTCGGGGGGCATGGACGTCGGCGGCGGCACGGGCATCGGCACGGAGCTCTTCCTGATCGATTTCGATCCCGACGCCGCGGCGTCGGGGGCCTCGGTCCTGGACGCCGGCCTGACCCGCCTGACCTTCACCAGCTACACCGAGGGCGATCCGATCACCGGAGTCCTGAACGACCAGCCGGCGTTCACGAACGACGGTTCGGCCGTGTATTTCGTCTCGACGCGCCGGGCCCCCTCGATCACCCTGCACGACCGCAACATCTGGAAGGTCCCTGCGGACGGCAGCCTGGATCCGGAAATCTACTACTTCACCCGGTCGGACGACTGGACCCCCTCGGTCATGGCGGACGGGTCGCTGCTGCTGAGCAGCCAGCTCGGGTTCCCCACCGAGATGCTCGACCGCCTCGAGGAGGAGGCCTACCAGGATTACCTGGAGGAGAACGAGACCTTCAACCGGGGCTGGACCGAGGTCGAGATGCGCGAGATGGCTGCGGGTGAGAGGGATCTTCTCAGCTTCTTCGAAGGCGTGATGTCGCATCTCTACATCTACAGGCCCTAGCCGATGGTGAACCTGGTGCAGCTGCGCCGGGCCATGGTCGCAGTGGGCCGCAGGCTCCAGGAACAGGGCATGATCGTGGCCGCCGAAGGGAACCTCTCGGTTCGACTCGGCGGCCACGCTTTTCTGGTGACGCCGGCGGGGACCGCCAAGGGCGGCTTGCGGCCCCAGGACCTGCTGGAAGTCGATCTCCGGGGACGCTGCCCGCAGGGGCGGCCCACCAGCGAATGGCCGATGCACCGGGCCATCTACGAATTGCGGCCCGACGTGGCTGCGATCTGCCACGCCCATCCCCCCTGGGCGACCGCCTTCGCCGTGACGGGACGTTCCCTGGACGGAACCCTGCTGACGGAGACCGCGGCGCTGCTGCCGGTCGTACCGGTGGCCGAGCGCGCCCTGCCCGGTTCCGCAGACGTTCCCGCCTCCATCGCCCCCCTGATTCCCGACCACGACGCCATCCTGCTCGGCAGCCACGGGGTGGTGGCGGTCGGCGGGGATCTGGAATCGGCCTACGCCCTGCTCGAAACCGTCGAACGGCTCGCCCAGGTCACCCTGCTCGCCGAACTCGCGGGCGGCGGCCGGAACATCAGCCTCGAGGACCTTCTGGCGATCATCGGGCGGCGAGCCTGAATCAGGCGGAGTGGAGGGGGCGCCCCGCATAGAGCCGGGCCAGGCGGTCGGTGATCGATTCCCAGCTGAATTCCCGTTCGATGTGCCGGCGGGCCGCCTGGGCCCTTTTCCGGCATCCCTCAGGGTCCGCCGCCGCAGCCAGGACCGCTTCCCCGAAGCCGACGTCACAGGGACTGATCACCAAGAGATCGTCGCCGTGGGCGATGCCCTCGGCGCCGACGGGTGAAGTGACCACGGGAACGCCGCGGGCCATGGCCTCGAGAATCTTGATCTTGATGCCGCCTCCCTCGGGCAGGGGGGCCACGAACAGGCGGCAGGACCGGAACAGCGGGGCCAGATCGTCCACGAATCCCACCGCCTCGATCCCTCCGGCGTTCCAGTCGCAACCGGGCCGGTGGGCCGCCAGGAACGATCGGGAGCCCCGTCCCGCCAGCACGAGACGGGCCTGCGGCCGGGCGGCCGCGACCCGGGGCCAGACCGTATCCACGAGGAAGGCCGCGGCCAGGGTGTTCGGCCGGTGACCGAAGGATCCGACGAACAGGAAGGTCTCCGGATCCCCGGGATCCCAGTCGGGGACGATGGCCTCGCAATCCATCCCCAGGGGCATGGTCACCAGGTTCCGGCCCCCCATGGCGGCGTAGAGCCGGTGATCCTCGGGTGTGACGCAGAGGGTGTGGTCGGCCCAGGCGGTGGCGTCGACCTGGAGGCCCCGCCACCGGGCCGCCTCGGCCAGGGCCAGGCGTCGCCGGAAACCGGAGGTCGCGGCCGCCGCCCGGCGCTCCCGGGGCACGGAACCGAGTTCGTGGCTGTTGAGGATCAGCCGGGGACCGGGACG
>JAHJTW010000330.1 GCA_018829565.1 bacterium
CGGCTCGCGGGCCGTATGCCGGCCATCCTGCCCTGGCTGGGGCTGGCGGGGATCGCAACGGTCGGAGCCGCCGTGGGCTGGTCGTCGGTGCGCCGGCGGCGGAGGCCCGGCCGGGGGGCAGCCGGCCCATGAAAATCAACCCCGGATGAAACTTGTTGAATTCGTCGGTTCGTTTTTGGTGTGAACCCGGTCACCCCTTCATCAGGAGACGCACCATGAATCCCCGAAAGCTCTTGTCCTCGTGGCTGTTGATCACGGCCCTCTGCCTGGCGGGCTTCCCCGCCGGGGCCGAGACCCCGCCCCCCCTGTCCCGGATCGTCGCGGCCGTCGAGCAGGCCGAGACGGCCGAACTCGCGAAGCTGGATGCGGCCATCGCGGCGTCCGTCGATCGGGCGGAGATCCTCGATCTCCAGCGCTGCGCAGCCTACGTCAAGCTGGCCGGGCGCCTGGCGCTTTGCGAGGGTCGTCTGGGCCGAACCGGCGACGAGGCGGAGAAGGAACGGCTGGCCGGAACGGCCGCCAGGCTTCGCGCGGATCTGGACAGGCGGGAGTTCGACCTGCCGGCCGGATACCGGTACGATCCCCTGGCCCTCCTGAAGCAGGAGGTGAAGCCATGCGCCGAGTGATGGTCTTCCTGTTGCTGGCCGTCCTGGTGGCGGCCGCTCCGGTCCGGGCCGACGTTTCGCGGAATCCGATCAAGTTCCGGCTGGAGAGGCCCGAGCGCTTCCCCACCGCCGGCCGCGAATTCACGGTGACCCTGGTGGTCGAGGCGGGCCGCGCCGTCGAGGTCAGCGGCCTTCAACTGTCGGGGTCCGGCTGGGGTGTCATCCGCGTGGACGGCCCCGACGCCTTCTCCCTGGATGCCGGAGAGACCCGGCGCCTGGCCGTGCAGGCTGTGCCTGGGGCGGGCTTCGGGAAGCTGGCGGTGACCGCCGAGGTGGAGGGCCGCACCCTGAAGAAGGCGTTCGACCTTTCCCGCGAGGCCTACGGCGGGATCTTGCCCAGCGACAGCGACCTGCTGCCGCCGCGACGCCTGCTGCCCGCCGGCGGCGAGAAGTTCAAGACCGAGCCGAGCCTGACCCTGGCCGAGATGACCGGGATGAGCATGGAGGAAGGGGCGGCGCCGGCGGACCCCGACAAGAGCTTGCCTTGCACCGTCACCGGCAACCTCTGCTACTGGCACGGAACGCAGAACCGCTGGCTGCCCGCCTCGTTCGCCACGGTCTGGGTCTGGGTGTATCCCCCGACCGGCTTCTTCTACTCGGTCGGGACCCAGAAGCTGGACGAGACCGGCATCTTCTCCATCCAGGTCCCCGACGGCGTGACCATCGCCATCGCCTTCGCCGCCTCCAGCAACGCCGTGGTGGTCCAGGAGGACGGCTTCTACGAGGACAACTACGTCTGGACCACGGCGCGGGTGGCCATCCCCGTGGGGATGACGCAGTACAACGCCGGGCCGATCTACCCCAGCCATCATCACGGCGCCCTGCACATCGTCGCGGACGTCACGTACGCCCACAACCAGTACCGGGATCTGGGCATGGACCTGACCAAGATCGACGCCCAGTGGCCCGACGACGACGGCAGCTTCTACAACGACTACTTCGAGGAGATCCATTACGAACGTGGGGACGAGTGGCACGACGGCGTGATCTGCCACGAGTACGGCCACTACTGGCACTATGAATACGCCCACGAGGTCACGCACGACTACTGCAACGGCATCTGCGACGACGGCGACGATTGCGGCCATTGCATCTGGTGCCCCGAGGAGGACGAAGTCGCCTGGATCGAGGGCTGCGCCCAGATCCTCAGCCGCCTGTCCACGGACTACATCGAGGGCCGCGCGCTGTGGAACGTGGTTCACTACGACATGGATTCGGTCTACGACGACCCGACCTGTCCCTGGAATCCCTGGTACATCGAGAACGTGGTCGCCGGCGCCGCCTGGGACGTGATCGACGACGACCGGGGCACCGAGACCGACAACTTCCGGACCGACGCCCTCGGTGGAACGGTTTACGACCAGCTGGATCTCGATACGATCGACATCCTCCGCATCATGACCGACAGCTGCGCCGTCGAGGGGCACCAGCCGTACCGGTGGACGGGCCTGTTCCGCTGTGCGGCCGAGTACATCGACAACCTGGGCCGGCCGGACGCCACCCGGGCGATGCTGTGGGAGACACTCAAGAACTGGGATCTCGATATCGACGACCAGACGCCCGGCGCCCCGCAGAACCTCACCGGCACCTTCCCCTTGAACACCCCGACCACCATCGCCATGGGCGGGTTCTACTGGGACCCGGCCCCGGACGACATGTCGGGCGCCGGCGGCTACAGCTTCAGCCTGACGCAGAACGCCCCGGTCTTTCCCGACCACGTGGTGGACACCACCAAGCTCTTCTGGTGGCCGGACGATCCGCTGGCTCCGGGCACCTGGTACTTCACGATCACCGCGATGGACCGGGCGGGCAAGTGGAGCGGGGACTTCGCGTCCTACGGGCCCATCATCATCGCGCCGCAGGGCCCGGCCGACCTCGAGCCGTACGCCTATGCAGGCTGGACGGCTCCTCTGGTGCTGCGCAGCACCCTGGCCCCTGCCTCCCCGGATCCCGTCGTCCAGACCAACTTCATCCAGGGCAACAACATCTACTTCAACTGGGGCGTCATCAATAACGGCACCGGAACGTCGGGCGTGTTCAAGGACGTGTTCTACGTGGACGGTGTCCCGGCCTATACCTCAAACGGCCACTCGCTCAACATCGGGAACTCGGGCAGCTGGCGGAACCAGGGGCCGGTGGACCTGGGCGTGATCGGGCGGCACACGGTCTGGGTGGCGGTCGACGGAGAGGGCGTGGTCGCCGAATCGGACGAGGGGGACAACGTCTACGCCAAGCAGTTCGTCTTCTCGGTCCCCGATCTGGATCTCGAGGAGACGATCGTGCGCTCCGGGGGCCTGCCTGACGCCTATGCCGGGGCGGCCCACCTGTGGGGCGGCGGGACGTTCCATCCGAACTGCGACGGGTTCGACGTGGAACTCTGTCTGTTCCCCGAAGTGGTCTGGGCGGTTCCTGACGACCCCGGCGACAACATCGTCCTCCGGCTGCACACCGGCCAGACCGACCAGACGGGGTTCGGGGAGGATCTGATCTCTTCGACCAGCCTGCCGAACCGGGCGGCGGTGGTGATCCAGAATCCGGCGGAGACCATGATGACGGACTACGCCGTCAGCGTGATGGACCTGGAGGATTCCGGGGCGGACTATTCCATCCACCGCGAACTGGGGGTGATGTTCGCCCTGCCGGACACCCTGCCCGGGGTGCTGGACGCCAACGATTGCCTCGACTTCTACTACACCTACAACGATCTCGGCCGGAACGCCTGGTTCTCGGTGAAGGTCGCCAACGGGGGCGGCAGCTCCCTCCGGATGCACTTCTACGATCCGGGTTTCGCCATGGGAACCCTGGCCGACGCGGACCTGACCCTCACCTGCGCGGCCGAGGACACGGTCGTCCACAGCCTCTTCCTCGAGACCGGAAAGCTGGCCCTGACCGTGGTGGCCCGGGATCCGCGCCTCACCGGGACGAACAACTACAACATCTTCGCCTACGAGGCCAAGCCGGACCTCGTGGCGTCCACCCCCACGAACTGGTTCGCCAACCTGGTGCCTCAGGTGGGGCTGCCGTACGCGGCGGCCGATCCGATTCCCGCCCCGAACCGGCTGGCGGGCAACGCGGACTCCACGGGGTTCTACTGGTCCCTGCTCAACGACAGTCCCGAGGCGGGCATCCCCATCGGCCTGCAGAGGAGGGTGGAACTGGACGGGGCCTTCCTGTTCGGGTCCATCTTCATCGACCCGCTGGCGCCCGGATACCAGGTCAAGGTCGCCCAGAGCGGGCTCAGGAACGTGCGCGGCGGCCGGCACACCCTGGTCCACAAGATCAACCCCTCCCGGGGGATCGACGAGGACGACTACTCGAACAACCACCACGGCCGGCAGTGGGTCTGGGAGCCGGGCGTGCTGGTGACCGGAACGGTCCACACCCTGGCCCTTCCGGCCGAGGCCTACAACGGACTGACCTATCTGACCGAGGGCTCGGCCGCCCCGAACTGCGACGGGTACCGGTTCAATACCTCGCTGGCGCCCAGGCAGGAGGCCCTGCTCGTCGCCTACGCAGGAGCTTCTGCTGCGGACGTCGACCTGGGCCTTTACGAGGGCGCCGACGTGCAGGACGGCTTCACCGAACCGTCGGCCCTGTCCAGCTGGAGCGGGTCCGAGGGCGACTTCGTCCTCCGCTACATGCAGGGGCCGGGCATCTTCGCCAGCAACCTCGGGGTGACGCGAGGTTACGGCCTGGGTGTGGGTTCGGTCACCCTGGGGGCGCGCACCGCGACCTCGTGGTGGAACGCTGCGCCCGGCACCTTCCGCGACGGGGTCATCGAGGCGGAAACCTTCGTTGACGACTTCATCCTCCCGTTGCCGCCGGGTCTCTACCGGTTCCGGCTGATCAGCCCCGACGCCCCGCTGGGCTTCTCCCTGCACGACGTGAGCGACGGCTACTCGGCCAAGTCCGACCACTTGCCTGACGCGATCGCCTGGCAGCTGGACGGAGAG
>JAHJTW010000033.1 GCA_018829565.1 bacterium
CGGTGACGAACTACGGGCTGGTCATCGCCCTGTGCCACGGCGTCCTGGCCAGGGTCCTGGAGCCGTTTTCCGAGGTGGAGGTCCCGGCGGGGATCAGGCCCGGCCCGAGCGCAGCCGGCGGCTGAAGTGCAGCGGGTCTCCCCGCAGGCCGAATCCGATCTGTTCACCCAGCATCCCGATGGTTTCCCGCAGGTCGGCCTGACCCGCGGGCGAGGCCTCGTCCAGCTGGGGTTTCCCGGGATAGAGCAGGTAGTCCCCGCGGTGGGCGGCGTCGGTGAGGTTGGGCATCACGACGTTGGCGCCGGCCTTCAGGCCGAGCTCACGGCCTTCCGGGTCGAGGGCCTGCAGGGCGGTGGTGGCGGCGATGTTGACGTCCGGCAAGACCAGCCTCGTCAGGGCGATCATCCTCAGGCTCAGCTGCAGCTGCCGCCGGCGGTCGAACCCTGCGATCAGGGGAGCGTGCACGGTGTCCGGATGGGGGATGAACGGACCCATGCCCACCATGTCGATGTCGTGCTCCTTGAAGAACAGGATGTCGTCGGCCAGGTCGTCGGGGGTCTGTCCCGGCAGGCCGATCATCACGCCGGTGCCGACCTGGTAACCGATCCGGCGCAGGTGGGCCAGGCACTCCAGGCGGTCGGCGTAGATCTGGTCGTCCGGATGGAAGTTACGGAAGAGGTCTGGGTTGGTCGTCTCCAACCTCAGCAGGTAACGGTCGGCCCCGTGCCGGAACCAGGTGCCGTAGGTGTCGGCGCTCTGTTCGCCCAGGGACAGGGTGATGCCCAGCTGGCGGTCGGTCTCCTGGCGGATGCGGGTCAGGGTCCGGGCGATGAAGTCCACGAAGGCCGCGTCTTTCCGCTCTCCACCCTGGAGGACGATGGAGCCGAACCCGGAGGCGTGGGCCAGGCGGGCGGCGTCGAGGATCTGGTCCTGCGTGAGCTGGTAGCGCTTGACGGAGGCGTTGTCGCGCCGGATGCCGCAATAGAAGCAGTTGCGGCGGCAGACGTTGCTGATCTCGATCAACCCCCGCAGGAAGACGGTCCGGCCGAGGGTCCGGCTCTTGGCCCAGTAGGCGGCGTCCAGCAGGCGGCGGTTGGCCAGGGGGTCGCGCAAGCTCAACATGTGCGAAATGTCGCTGTGGGACAATGACTTGTCGATTTTCCGAAACGAGCTGGGGGTGCGTCCCATGCCTGCGGTCTCCCGGGTGGATTTTATGTTAAAATGATAACACATGATGCCGAACACAAGAAAACAAAAGAAGAAAACCCGTCTTTTCTGATGATTGGATGGCGAAAAATTAATGATGTTTATTTCTTGACATTTATTGTTACTAAAAAAACATTTGGTACTGAAGATGCATTGTTAAATCCTGGGCGGGTCCGGGCGCGACGTCCCCACCGAGCCCGGGAAGGAATCGCCGAACGACAGCACTGGATGGGGGCCCCGGCCCCCGCACGAGGGGTGGACTCATGGTGCAATTCTTCCTGGAGAGCGATCGGGTCGCGGAGTTCGTGACGCACCTGATGAAGCGCAAACCGGTCTACGCTCCGCACCGCAAGGGGAGGAAATCCTATTCCTTCGAGCGGACCAGGGACGCCGCCGGGGTTGTTCTCGATTACCCGCGCGTCATGCAATCGGTCAAGAAGTTCTTCCTGCCCCCCCGGGAGCAACTGCTCAGCTTCGACCTCGGGGACAACACCTGCCGCGCCGGAGAGGTCGAACCGCTGGATGCGATCTTCCTGGGAGTCCATTCCTACGACCTGGCGGCCGTGGGCCGGCTCGACCACAACTTCAGCGAAGGTCGTGCGGAGCGGAACTACCTGACCCGCCGTCAGGGCGCCCTGTGGGTCGGGGTGTCCTACGAACCGGACGAATACCACTTCGCAGGTTCGGTGGGCATCGACCCCTACGACACCGAGGGCTTCGACATCTTCCTGACCCGGCTGCTCGACGGCTACGTCCTGGAGGTTCTCACGCCTGCGGGCGAGTCCCTGCTTGAGGGGTTCGATCTGCCCGCCCACGAGGCGGGCAAACCCGCCAAGAAGCACTTCCAGCAGCACATCTACGTGCCGCAGGACCGCCTCAACGAGGTCATGAGCGCCAGCTACAACAACCCCGTCTGGGAGGAGACCGCCCTGGGGTGCGTCGGTTGCGGCACCTGCAACCTCGTCTGTCCGACCTGCTATTGCTTCAACGTCGAGGAGAACGTCGACATCACCGTCACCAAGGGCAGCCGCGACCGTCACTGGGACGGCTGCATGCTCCGCGAGTTCAGCGAGGTGGCCGGCGGCGAGGTGTTCAGGGAGACGCTCGCGGCGCGCCAGCGCCACCGGGTCATGCGGAAGTTCAAGTACATCAGCGAGAAGACCGGCCAGCCTTGGTGCGTGGGCTGCGGGCGCTGCACGGCCTACTGCACCGCCGGCATCAGCATCGTCAACATCGTGAACCGTTGCATCTCCGACTACGAGAAATCGACGGTGTCAGCCATCAGGTAGAGGCGGCGGGGCGGCCCGGAGCCGTCCCCCAGTGCAGGAGTGTTGCCATGAATCTGAACCAGCTTTCCCCCCGCGCCGAGATGGAGGATCTCTACCTCCCGGTGATGGCGGAAATCAAGGAAACAAGGCGCTTGACCGACCTGGAGACCCTCTACACGGTGGAGTTGCCGGACGGCAGGGACCTGGGCCACCGCCCGGGCCAGTTCGTCGAGGTGTCCATGTTCGGGATCGGCGAGGCCCCCTTCTCCATCTCCTCCTCGCCCACGCGCAAGGGGGTGTTCGAGCTGGGCATCCGCAAGGTGGGGCTGCTCACCGAGAAGCTGGCCGAACTGGAAGCGGGCACGAAGATCGGCATCCGCGGCCCCTTCGGCAACGGCATCGACGTGGAGAAGTTCCAGGGCAAGGACGTGCTCATCGTCGCCGGCGGCATCGGCCTGGTGCCCATGCGTTCGATGATCAACCACGTCCGCGACCGCAGGGACGATTTCGGCCGCCTGATCATCTGCTACGGCAGCCGCAGCGACCGCGAACTCCTGTTCACCGAAGAGCTGGAGGAATGGGAGCGTGAGAAGCGGACCGAGTACCACGTCACCGTCGACCAGGGCTCGCCCGCCTGGAAGGGCAACACCGGCGTGATCACCACCCTGATCCCCGGCCTGGACCTGGACCTGCCCAACACCGTCTGCTGCATCTGCGGGCCACCGGTCATGTACCGGTTCGTCCTGCTGGCCTTGAAGTCCCGCGGCCTGGCGGACCGGAACATCTACATGTCGCTGGAACGGCGCATGAAGTGCGGCGTGGGCAAGTGCGGCCACTGCCAGATCAACGGTTCGTACGTCTGCCAGGACGGCCCGGTTTACCACTATCCCGACATCAAGACCCTGCAGGAGGCGCTGTGATGGCCCAGAAACCGCGCGTGGCGATTTTCGATTTCACCGGCTGCGAGGGCTGCGAGCTCAACCAGCTGAACTTCGAGGACCAGCTGCTGGACATCCTGGCCCACGTGGACATCGTGGAATGGCGCGAGGCCATGGACGATCGTCCCGGCGAGTACGACATCGCCTTCGTCGAGGGCTCCCTGTCGACCCCCGATTGCATCAAGCGCATCCACGAGATCAGGCGCAGGGCCAAGGTCCTGGTGGCGGTGGGGGCCTGCGCGGTGCAGGGTGGGATCAACGGGATGAAGAACATCCGGCCCATCGAGCAGGTGCGCGAAGAGGTCTACGGTGAGGACAAGTACCTGTTCCCGACCCTGCCCGCGCTGCCGCTGAGGGCCGTGGTCAAGGTGGACCACGAGGTCAGGGGCTGCCCGATGACCCAGATCGAGTTCCTGAAGGTCTTCACCGCCCTGGTCATGGGCAAGGAGCCCATCGAGCCCACCAGCTCGGTCTGCACCGAGTGCAAGCTCAAGGAGAACGAGTGCGTGTTCACCAAGGGCATGATCTGCCTGGGACCGGTGACCCGGGCCGGGTGCGACGCCCACTGCCCCACCTTCGGCCAGTATTGCACCGGCTGCCGCGGCCTGGTGCCCGAGCCCAACCTGGAAGGAATGAAGGAGATCCTGGTCGAACACGGCCTGTCCGTGCAGGAGGCCTGGAAGCGCCTGCAGCTCTATAACGCCGTCGAACTGGAGGGGGTGAGGTCATGACCCGCAACCTGGACATCAACGTCGAGCACCTGACCCGGGTCGAAGGCCACGGCAACATCGTGGTCAACATGAAGGAAGGCCGCCTGGAGAAGGCCCAGCTGGAGATCGTCGAGGCTCCTCGCTACTTCGAGGCCATGCTCAAGGGGCGCAGCTTCCACGAGGCGGCCATCATCACCTCGCGCATCTGCGGGATCTGCTCCCTCGGGCACCAGATCACCTCCCTGAAGGCCACCGAGCAGGCCCTGGGCCTGGAGGTCAGCGAGCAGACGGTGCTGCTGCGCAAGCTGCTCATCCACGGGGCTACCATGCAGTCGAACGTGCTGCACGCCTACTTCCTGGCGGCGCCGGACTTCCTCAAGGTCGGCTCGGTGTTCCCCCTGGTGGCGACCCACCCCGAGGTCGTGCTGCGGGCCCTGCGGATGAAGAAGCTGGCCAACGACATCGGCGACGTGGTGAGCGGGCGCGCCGTGCACCCCATCACGCCGGTGCCGGGCGGGTTCACCCGCATCCCCACCGCCGCGGAGCTCACGGAGCTGAAGCGGAAGCTCGAAGAGCAGATGATGCCGGACCTGATCGCCACGGTGGAGACCATGAAGGCGCTGGCCGGCGAGATCCCGCAGTTCGAACGTCCGACGGAGTTCATCAGCCTGCGCAGCGACGACGACTACGCCCTGTACGACGGCGACATCTGCAGCACCGACACCGGCCGGGTGCCCGATTCGCAGTACCGGCGCATGACCAACGAGTTCGTCGTGCCCCACAGCACGAGCAAGCACTGCAAGGCCAACCGCTCCAGCTACTTCGTGGGCGCCCTGGCCCGCTGGAACAACAACCACGACCGGCTGTGCGATCTCGCCGGGGGAGCGGCGGAAACGCTGGGGCTGAAGCCAGGCTGCTGCAACCCGTACATGAACACCATCGCCCAGGTGGTCGAGTCGGCCCACTGCGCGGTCGACAGCGTCGCCATCATCGACCGGCTGCTGCAGGTCGGCCTCAAGGACGAGGAACCCAACCAGGAACCGACCCGTTACGGCACGGGCATCGGCGCGACCGAGGTTCCGCGCGGGATCCTCTACCACGAGTACACCTACGACAAGCAGGGCCGGATCACCGCGGCCAACTGTATCATCCCGACCGGCCAGAACCTCGAGAACATCGACGACGACATGAAGAAGCTGGTGCCTGAGATCGTGGACCGGTCCAAGGAGGAGATCACGTCCTGGCTGGAGATGCTGGTGCGGGCGTACGACCCGTGCATCTCCTGCTCGGTGCACATGCTCGACGTGGACTTCATCGAATAGAGTGCAATGAAGGTGATCGCGGCAGGCAATCCTTTCTACGGCGACGACGGGGTGGGCGCCGCGGTGCTGGACGCCATCCGCACCGCCGGCGTCCTGCCGGGGGCCGAACTGGTGGACATCCACACCGACGCCCTGGCGCTCCTGGAGCACCTCGAGCAGGGCGCCGTGAACGTGGTCGTCGACGCGGCCCACATGGGACTCGAGCCGGGGGATGTGGCCGCCTTCGGGGTGGACGAGGTGCGTATGCGCATCCGCAAGGACCACCTGTCCGTCCACGGCTTCGGCCTCGCCGAGGCGTTCGACATCGCCCGGCAACTGGGCAAGCTGCCCCCGCGGACGCTCATCGTGGGGGTTGAGCCCCAGAGGATCGAGATCAATCAGGGTCTTTCGCCGGCCGTGGCGGCCGCGGTGCCCCGTGTCATTTCCATCATCAAAGCGGAGGTTCAGTCCGATGACTGAGAGGACCATCCTGGTCATCGACGATGACATCGACCTGGTCGAGATCATCAGGGTGACGCTCGAGAGCGAAGGCTACAGGGTCATCGACGCCCAGAACGGCAAGCGCGGTCTGGAGATGGCCCTGGAGGACCAGCCGGACCTGATCCTGCTGGACGTCATGATGGGAACGGTTGACGAGGGATTCCAGGTGGCGTATCAGTTGCGCAAGGGCAGCGAGACCAAGGACATCCCCATCCTGATGCTGACGGCTGTCTCGGACCAGACCGGATTCGCCTTCGATCCGGCCACCGATCAGGAGTTCCTGCCGGTGGACGAGTTCCTGGAGAAGCCCGTCAGCCCGCGCACCCTGATCGACCTGGTCCGCAAGCATCTGCCGCCCAGCGCCTGACCGGCGCGGGGCGGCCCTCCCGTCGGGCCCGTCCCGGAAGAGAGGGTTTCGTGGCAGACGAGCACGACCGCATCGACGAGCAGTCCAGCCACTTCGTGTCGGCCGCATCGTTGCGGGTGCGGCTGGACTGGTTCAACAAGCTGCGCTGGGGAGCGGCCGGCTGCATCCTGCTGGCCACCCTGCTGGCGGATCGGGTCATCGACAACGAGCTGGTCCAGGTCCCCCTGCTGGGCGTGGTGGGGGTCCTGCTGGTCCTGAACCTGGCGTACGTGGTGCGCAACCGGCGCGTGCCGCCGCGGAACATCCGGGTCGAGCTGCGCCACGTGAAGATGCAGATGGTGGGCGATCTGGTGGCCCTGACGGTCTTCCTGAACCTGTCAGGCGGCATCGAGAACCCCCTGCTTTACATGTACATCCTGCACGTGATCATCGCGAGCCTGCTGTTCAAGGGCCGCGAGATCTTCCAGATCGCCTGGCTGGCCATCATCCTGTTCACCGCCGACGTGGCGGGTGAGTACTTCGGAATCCTGCCCCACCACCACCTGCACAGCGTGGGGGACCTGACGCACGAGGAACCCTTCATCCTCATGACCCTGGCCTCGTTCTACCTGGTGCTGCTTTTCTCGGCCTACATCGGGGCCTCGATCATGAAGCACAACC
>JAHJTW010000331.1 GCA_018829565.1 bacterium
CCCATTTCCTCCTTAAGTCTCTTTCTGATCAGCCGATTCCATTCCCAGTTTTCCGGATGAGACCCGGATTGGAACTCGCTCTCCGTCAGGAGCCATCATGCGGCTTGCCCATCGCTCTCACCTGTTGCGCCTTGCCATTGCGGTGATCCTGGCTCTGCCCGGGACCGCAGCAGCCCTGGACCCGAACGACGGGTTCCTCCAGCTGGGCATCGGGACCTGGACCTCCACCGAGGGATTGCCCCAGAATTCGGTCCAGGCCGTCCTGCAGACCAGGGACGGATACATCTGGTTCGGCACCCAGGCCGGCCTCGTCCGGTTCGACGGGGTCCGGTTCGAGACCTTCAGCTCGGGCAACACGCCCGAGTTCACCCACGACGACGTCCAGGATCTCGTCGAGACGGCGGACGGATCCCTCTGGGTGGGGACCTACGGCGGCGGCCTGCTCCGCTATTCCGGCGAAGGGTTTTCCCGGCTCGACGTCGAGGGGATGCTGGGGCGGACCACCATGGTCCGGGCCCTCCACGTCGGACAGGGCGGCCGGCTCTGGATCGGGACCTTCGACCAGGGGATCTATTCCTGGGACGGGACCCAGTTGAGAGACGCCGGTTTCCCGCAGGAATTGCGCAAGGCGGGCATCGTCAGCATCGCCGAAGCCAGGGACGGCACCGTCTGGGCCTCGACCCACATGGGCCTGTTCCGCAACACCGGCAACGTGTGGTCCAAGTTCGAACTTCCCTGCGGGGAGGAGCATCCGACCTCCTCGCTGTTCATGGACGTCGACTCGACCCTCTGGGTGGGCACCCCCCACAGCGTGGTCCGCATCCAGGGTCCCGACGTCCAGAACATCGATCCGCCCGCGGGGCTTTCCTGGGATTTCGTCCAGGTCATGCTTCGGGACCGGCACGGCGTCCTCTGGGTGGGGACCTACGGTGCCGGCCTGCTGCGCCTGGAGGGGAACGCCCTCAAGCGCATCGGCCGGTACGACATCCTCAGCGGGGAATCCATCGCTTCGATGTTCGAGGACCGGGACGGATCGCTGTGGGTGGGGACCGCCGGCAGCGGCGTCAGCCGCCTCAGGGACACCCCCTTCCTGACCATCGACCAGTCCAGCGGCCTGGAGAGCAACAACGTCCGGGTGGTCCAGAAGGCCCCCGACGGCACCCTGTGGGTGGGCATGGACAGCGGCGGCCTGGCCAAGGTCCGGGACGGCAAGATCCTGCAGATCCTGACCGTCGAGGACGGTCTGCCCGGCAACGTCATCCACTCCATCTGCTGCGCCGGGGACGGTTCGCTGTGGATCGGCACCGACCGCGGCGTCGGACACCTGACCGCTGCCGGCGTAGAGACGTACTCCACGGCCGAAGGCCTTGCCCACGACCAGGTGCGCGCGGTTTACGAGGGTCGCTGGGGCGAAATCTGGGTAGGCACCCGTGGAGGGGGGATCGCCCTCATCCGCGACGGTGTGGTCACCAACTACGGCATCGCCGACGGTCTGCCCAGCGGCTCGGTCCGCTGGATCGAAGAGGACGGCGCCGGCGACCTCTGGGCCGTCACCGAAGGCGGGCCGGTCATCTGGCGCGACGGCGCCTTCGTCCAGCCCGATCTCGACCGGGACATCTCCGACCTGTTCACCCTCCAGTTCCACGAGGATTCGTCCGGGGTCAAGTGGCTGGCCACCTACGGCAACGGCCTGCTGCGCCTGCAGGACGGCAAGGTCGACATCCTGGGCAAGCAGAATGGTCTGTTCGAGGACACCATCTACGCGGTGGCCGAGGACCATTTCGGGCGCCTGTGGATGTCGTGCGACAAGGGCATCTTCGGGATCAGCAAGCGCGACGTCGCCGCCCACCTCGCGGGCGAACTGGACCAGATCCCTTACATCATGTACGGCCACCGCAATGGGTTCCCAGGCACGGAATGCAACGGCGGGTCCCAGCGCTGCATCCAGACCGAGGAGGACGGGCAGATCTGGGTGGCTTCCAACGGAGGCGCCATCAGGTTCGATCCCGCGAAGGTGCGCCGGGACACCATCCCCCCCTCGGTGGTGATCGAGTCCGTGCGGGTCAACCGCGACGAGATCGGCGCGGACGCATTCCAGGTCATCCCCCCGGGCCGGCGGGACCTCGAGATCAACTACACCGCCCTGAGCTTCGTCAATCCCCAGGGCGTCCAGTTCCGGTACAAGCTCGATGGCTTCGACGACGAGTGGGTCGAGGCTGGCTCGCGCCGCACCGCCTACTACACGCAGCTGCCTCCGGGCCATTACACCTTCAGGGTCACCGCCTGCAACGCCGACGGGGTCTGGAGCGCCGAGGGCGCCGCGGCGGACCTGCGGATGCTCCCCCATTTCTACGAGACGACATCCTTCAAGCTGCTGTGCGGCGTGCTGGTCCTGGCCAGCATCGGCGGCTGGGTCCTGTGGCGGTACCGGCAGATGCAGATCCGCCAGGTCGAACTGGAGACCCTGGTCGCCGAGAAGACCCGCGAGCTGGCGGCCGCCAAGGAGGCCGCCGACGCGGCCAACAAGACCAAGGGCGAGTTCCTGGCCAACATGAGCCACGAGATCCGCACCCCCATGAACGCCATCATCGCCATGACCGACCTGGTCCGCGACAGCAACCTGCAGCCCGAGCAGAAGGAATCGCTGGACATCGTCAGCATGTCGGCCCAGGGCCTGCTGGAGCTGCTCAATGACATCCTGGACTTCTCCAAGATCGAGGCGGGCAGGCTCGAGCTCTCCCCTCATCCCTTCGAACTGCAGACGGTCCTGGACGACACCATCCGGACACTGGCCCTGCGGGCCGAGCAGAAGAGCCTCGACCTGACCGGTCGGATCGCCCGCAACGTGCCTGACCGCCTGATCGGCGATTCCCACCGCTTCAAGCAGATCCTGATCAACCTCATCGGAAACGCCATCAAGTTCACCGACGAGGGCGAAGTGGCCGTCGAGATCACCCAGCTCAGCCGCGTGGACGACCAGCTGAAGATGCGGGTTTCGGTCAGCGACACCGGCAAGGGCGTCTCCCCGCAGGTGATGAAGAGGATCTTCGAGCCCTTCAGCCAGGCCGACGCATCGGTCACACGCAAGCACGGCGGGACCGGCCTCGGCCTGACCATCAGCACCAGGCTGGTCAAGCTGTTCGGCGGGGAACTCGGGGTGGAGAACAACATCGAAGGCGGGGCGACATTCCACTTCACGGTCTGCATGCAGACCGATCCGGCGGCCGTGACCGAATCCGAGCCTCCCCGTCCCGGGCTGGAACGGGTCCTCGTCGTGGACGGAAGCACCCGCCACCGGCGCACCTTGCGGGAACTGCTGGAGCGCAGCGGCATCCAGGTCGAGGAGGCGGCCAACACGCAGCAGGCGGTTGCTCTCTGCCTGAAGGCCGGGGAACGGGGCAAGGTCTTCGACGCGATCCTCTGCGAACACGCTCCGCCCTGCCCGGACGCACGTCAACTGCTGGCCCAGACCCGGGATTCCGCGGCTCTCGGACCGGGCAAGCTGGTGCTCCTGGCCCCCATCGGCCGGATGCGGGACGCCCGCAAGATCGGCGGCGAAGTGGTCGCCGGACATCTCATCAAGCCTGTGAAGAAGAAGGAACTGGACCGGCTGCTGGGCGTCGTGGCCACGGGATCGGTCCCGCTGCGGCCGGACGGCGCGCAGGGCGCGAAGGCCGGGACCACCTTCCAGGGCAAGCGCCTGCGGATCCTGGTCGCCGAGGACAACAAGTTCAACCAGGTGGTGGTCCAGCGCATCCTCGAGAAGCAGAACCACGACGTGGTCATCGTCGAGAACGGCCAGGAGGCCCTGGACGCCCTCGCCCGCGAGGATTTCGACGTCTGCCTGATGGACGTCCAGATGCCCGTCATGGACGGTCTCCAGGCGGTCAATCTGCTGCGGCGGAGGGAAGCCGAGGAGAACCTGCCGCACCTGCCGGTGATCGCGCTGACGGCCCACGCCATGGTCGGCGACCGGGAACGGTGCATCGAGGCTGGAGCCGACGAGTACGTCACCAAACCCATCAACTCGAGCCAGCTGGCCGAGACGATGCACCTGCTGGTGAACCAGGAAACCGCCGTCCTCTCCTGACCACGGCCTCCGGACGAGCGACCCGGGCCCCCCCATGGCGGGCCCGGGCCTGCTGATATCCGTGCAAGGGGCCCCCCGCAGGGCTTCGAGGATCAAGCCCTTCATTTCGATCTCCCATAAATAGATTACCGATTTAAACCCACAGACCAAGACCCTCCCCGTGGCTTTATCTAGATAAAAATGGTATTGTTTTATATCAAACCTTGGAGGTGACCCATGATGAAAACGGAATCGATGACGGCCGGTGGAATCCGGCTGGCGGCCGCGACCCTGTTCACCTGCCTTGCCGGGACCGCTCTGGGGGGACCTGTCTTCCAGTGCGTCCTCGACGGGCCGACTGCGGGGACGGCCTCGAGCGCCTTCGGATACGCGACGGTGATCCTGAACGACGATTTGACGCAGGCCGAATACACCGTGACCTACTCCGGTCTCGAAGGGGACGAGACCGCCGCCCACTTCCACTACGGGGAGGCCGGGGCCATCGGTCCCCGACTGCTGACCCTGGCCCCGGGTTCACCCAAGATCGGGGTCTGGGTGCTCGAACCCGAGGACGTCACCCTGCTCCTGGACGGCCTGGTCTACATCAACGTCCACTCGTCGGTCTATCCGTCCGGTGAAATCAGGGGGGATCTGGCGCTGACCACGGTGGATGATCGAAAAGGATCGTTCGGAAGGGTCAAGGCCCTGTTCCGTTGATCGCCGGCGGTCCTACATCCGCTCCACCGGCGGCACGCCGAGCAGGCCCAGACCGGTCCGCAGCACGTTGCCGACCGCGCAGAACAGCGACAACCTTGCCTGCGCCACCGTGGGCTCCTCGCCCAGGACGCGCAGGGAGCTGTACCGGGCGCTGAACGAACGGGCCAGCTCCAGCAGGTAGTTGGCCAGCAGGTAGGGCTCGTACTCGGCCGCGGCCTTCTGGAGGATTCCCTCGAACCGTCGCAGCTGGAAGACCAGCTGGTAGGTGTCGTCTCCCGCCAGCAGGGAAGCGTCGAAGCCGCCGGCGGGGTCGAGACCCGTGGCTGCCGCCTTGGCCGCGATGCTGTTGATGCGGGCCAGGGCGTACTGGATGTACGGCCCGGTGTCGCCCTGGAAGTTCAGGGCGTCGTCCCAGTTGAAGTGGAAGTCCTTGATGTTGGAACGGCTCAGGTAATCGAAGAAGATCGCCCCCAGGCCCACCGCCTCGGCGAGGGCCTCCTCGTCGACGTCCTGGGGTTTCTTGACCACCTGGGACGAATAGGCCTCGCGCGCCCGGGCGTGGGCGTCGTCCAGCAGGTCGTTCAGCAGGACCTTCTCGTCGGTTGCGCCGCCGCGGGTGCTGATGCCCGGCACGTGCCCGTACGGGATGTGGACGATGCGCGAAGCGGACGGGCGGCCCATCCGCTCGAGCACGCCCACGAGCTGCTGGAAGTGCAGCTGCTGGGGCGCCCCCACCACGTACAGGATCCTGACGGGGTCGTAGGTCTCGGTGCGGTATTCAGCCGCGGCGATGTCGCGCGTGATGTAGAGGGAGCGGCCGTCCTCGGCGAACACCCGGACGAATCCGAGCCGGGGACCCAGGTCCACCCCCAGGGCGCCGCGGGACTCCTCGAGGATCCCGCTGCCGCGGATCATGCTCTCGACCCCGGCCAGCCGGTCCTGGAAGAAGGACTCGCCGGTGTAGTGGTCGAAGTGCACGCCCATCCGGTCGTACATGCTCTTGAAATAGTCCAGGGAGATGTCCAGGCACCATTCCCAGAAGGCCCGCGCCTCGGGCTCGCCCGCCTCCAGGCGGATGAAGTAGTCCCGGGCCATGGCGTTCACGTCGGGCTTGTCGGCGTCCCCGGGGGCCACCGTGCCCGCGTCCTGGTCCTTCCGCAGGCCCGAGGCCCGCTGGTAGAGGCCGACCAGATCGCCGATGCGGGCGTCGGCCGGCTTGCCCCAGATCTCGCAGCCCGCCCAGACGAACCCGAACTGGGTGCCCCAGTCTCCCAGGTGGTTGATGCTGATCACTTCGTAGCCCAAATGCCGGTGGATCCGGGCCAGGGCGTGCCCGATCACCGTGGTCCGCAGGTGGCCCACGTGGAAGGGCTTGGCGATGTTGGGGCTGGAGTACTCCACCACGATGCGCTCGCCGCGGGGGGCGCCCCGCCCGACACCGTCGCCGGCGGCCAGCAGGCCGCCGACCAGCCGCAGGCTCTCCGCGGCGCGATCGAGGAAGAAGTTGAGGTAGGGACCGGAAGCCACGCACCGGGCGACCCCCGCGGGCAACGCCACCTCGGCCGCAAGCTTGGCCGCGCAGGCCGGCGGGGACTGCTTCCAGGCCCTGGCGAGGATGAAGCAGGGCAAGGCGAAATCGCCGTGCCCCGGTTCACGGGAATCGGTCAACTGACCGGCGATCTCGGCCTCGGGCAGCCCGGCGGCCGCGGCCACCGCCTTGACGATTTCAGTGCGCATCCGGCATCTCCCTGGTCATCCGGATCAGGCCCGGCCGTGGCTCCACCTGGAGATCGGCCGCGCCAGCAGGAACAGGACCACGCCCGCGGCGGCGGACATCACGACGAAGATCACGAAGAACCCGTGCAGGTCGGTGACCTCGTACCCCAGCAGGACCGGCGCCGCCTTGCCCTCCTCGGGATAGAAGCTGCTGAGCACCCCGGCCATCTTGTTGGCCAGCGATGAGGCAAGGTACCACACCCCCATCATCAGGGAAGCGAATTTGGGGGGCGAGAGCTTGCTGACCGCCGACAGTCCGATGGGGGACAGGCACAGCTCCCCGAAAGTGTGCAACAGGTAGAGGCTGATCAACCACATCATGCTGACCTTGGTGGTCGGATCCAGCCCGTCGACCCCGAAGGAGATGACCAGATAGCCCAGAGCCATGAAAAAGAACCCGAAGGACATCTTGACCGGAGTGCTGGGATCCAGGCCCCGCCGGGCCAGCCGGGACCACAGCCAGGCGAAGAGCGGGGCGAACAGGACGATGGCCACGGCGTTGACGGACTGGAACCAGCTGGCCGGCACCGTCCAGCCCAGCAGGTCCCGGTCGGTCTGCCGGTCGGCGAACACGGTCAGCGAGGCTCCGGCCTGCTCGAAGGCGGCCCAGAAGAAGATCACGAAGAACGAGAGGATGAAGATGACCGCGACGCGCTCCCAGTCCTCGCGGACCATGGGCTTGTCGTGATCGGCCGAACTCCTGTGGTTCAAACGGCGGTGCTCCGCCGGGGGCAGGCCCAGGGGATGGCCGTCCGCATCCACCACGTGCCTGTCCTTGTAGAGCTGGAAGATGACCGTCCCCAGCAGCATGCCGACCGCCGCGGACAGGAAGCCCCAGCGGAAGTCCTCGGGGTTGCCGGTGTCGCCCAGGCCGCCGGCGACCAGGGGGGCCAGGAACGCGCCGATGTTGATGCCCATGTAGAAGATGGTGAAGGCCGAATCCTTGCGCTTGTCGTCCGGGGCGTAAAGCGACCCCACCATGGAGGCGATGTTGGCCTTGAACAGGCCCGTTCCGGCGATGATCACCCCGAGCCCGCCCCACAGCAGGGGATGGGCCAGGCCCGGATCGTCGTAGAAGCTGGCGCTGAGGAACATCAGGAACTGGCCCACGGCCATGATCAGGCCGCCGACCAGGATGGAGCGGCGGTTGCCCCACCAGCGGTCGGCGATGTACCCCCCTGCCAGCGGCATCAGGTAGGCCAGGCCGGTGAAGTTCCCGTAGACGGTCGAGGCCTTGGCGACGTCGAACATCAAGGCCTTGGTCATGTAGAGCACGAGGATGGCGCGCATCCCGTAATAGCTGAAGCGCTCCCACATCTCGGTGTAGAAAAGGACGTAGAGGCCCTTGGGATGGCCCTGGCTCATGAGGTCTCCAATGGTTGGAGGGGCGTGCGGAGTGACCGGTCCGAAACGCGCGGGCGCCGCCGGAGTTTCCCCAAAACACGGAAAACGGCCGGGATTGTCAAGATGTTGGGAATTTCACCGGTCGCAGCGACCGCATTCCCGCATGGATTCAATCGGATTCGGGCCGGACCTCGATTCGGGGCGGTCCTTCCTCCAGGACCTGGACGGTCATCACCAGCGGCCGGCAGCAGACCTGGCAGTCCTCCACGTACTCCTGGAAGGGTACCGAGGAATCCACGAGCACCTCGATGGCCTGCCAGCAACAGGGGCACTGGATGACGACTTCCTCGAGCCCGTCCCCGGTCATGGTCGCTCACTTCCCGACCCCCCTGGCTGCCGTCGGCAATCCCGCAGGGGTCCCGCTGAATCAAGGGAAAGGCCGGGCCCGGGACAAGCCTGCCCCGGGCCCTCCGGTCATGCCGTCTAGTCGATCAGGACGTACTTGCTCGCCGGCACCCCGCAGATGGGGCACTTCTCGGGCGCCTTGCCGAACTCGATGTGCCCGCAAACGGCGCAGAGGTAGAACTTGTCGGTGTCCAGGTCCTCGCCGTTGGCCGCAGCGTCCAGGGCCCGCTTGTAGAGGCGGGCGTGGATCTCCTCCGCCTCGACGGCGAACTTGAACATGCGCTTGGCCTTGTGGCCCTCGGCCACGGCCTGTTCCAGCATGGGGGGATACATCTGCTCGAACTCGTAGGTCTCCCCCCCGATGGCGGCCTTGAGGTTGTCCACCGTCGAGCCCACGCCGTCGAGAGCGGCGAAGTGGCCCGCGGCGTGGATGCGCTCGGCCTGGGCCGTCGTCCGGAAGAGGCGGGCGATGTTCGGCAACCCGTCCTTCTGGGCGGCTTCGGCGAAGGAGGTGTATTTCTGGAAGGCCTGGCTTTCGCCGGCGAAGGCTTCCTTCAGATTGTCGTGGGTGTTGGCCATGTGATCACCTTTCGTTGGCGGAAAGCCGCTGTCACGGGTCCGGACTGGTCAACCATCTCTCGGCGTCGGGAATGGAATCGAAAACCCGGGCGGCATAGGGCAACCGGCCGAAGACCGACCCCGCCCAGATCCTGCCCAGTGCCGACACCATCCCGGACCTGGCCACCAGGGCCGTCTTGGTGCGGGTCGCATCCCGGGGGTAGGACTGCTGGATGTGCCGCGTGATGCCATCGAGGTCGTCGTACCTCAAGCGGGACTGGGGGCCCTTGAAGTACCAGAGATCGTTCTTGAGGAGAAAGTCCGGGCGTCCGATCAACGAGTCGATGGCGGAACGGATCTCCTGGAAGTCGAAGCCCTCCTCCATCTCCACGAGGAGATAGCCGCTTCGATCGATGATTGCGTACATCCCTCCGCCTCACCTCCTGCCGGACTTCGCCCCACGGGATCTTCATCCTCCAGTGAGCTTATCCCCGATCCGCCGGAAATTCGACACCATTATCCCCCCGCCAGCCGGCAACCCATGGCGATGGAGAGGAACTTGGTCTCCTCGCTGTCCGCCCGGCTGGTCAGGACGCAGGGAGCGTCGGTGCCCACGACGGCGGCGGCGATGCGGGCTGCGGCCAGCTGGGTGACCGTCTTGTAGAAGACGTTCCCCGCCTCGATGTCGGGAAAGACCAGGACGTCCGCCGCCCCGCCCACCGGAGAGACGAACCCCTTGATGGCGCAGGCCTCGGCCGACAGCGCCAGATCCAGGGCCAGGGGCCCGGCCACCTCGGCCTCGCCCACCAGGTCGTCCAGCTCGCCGGCCGCGTGGCGCCGGACGATCTCCGCGGCCTCCACGGTGGCCGGCATCCGGGGGCTCACCTTCTCGCTGGCCGTGATCAGGGCGGCCCTGGGCCGGGCGATCCCGAAGCTGCGGGCGGCCGTCGCGCAGTAGCCCAGGATCCGGATCTTCGTCTCGAGATCGGGGGCGGGAATGATCGCGACGTCCGCCGCGAAGAGGAGCCGGGCCGGATCCAGCCGTCCGGCCGGCGCTTCGACGACCGTCACGTGGGACAGGACGTTGCCCGCGGGCAGCAGCCCCTGGTCCTTGTTCAGGATCAGCTTCATGTAATCGGCCGTGCCGATGAGGCCCTTCATCAGGACGTCGGCCTCGCCCGCACGGACCATCGCCACGGCTCTCGCACCGGCGGCCACGAGATCGGGCTCGTCCACGACCGTGAACAGGTCCCGGTCCAGGGCGAATTCCCCGCACAGCCGAAGGATGCGCTCCCGGTCCCCCACCAGCGTGACCCGGGCGATCTTCTCCGCCGCCGCCCGGGCGGCTGCCTGGATGGAATTGGGATCGTGCCCGGCGGCGATGACGACGCTGCGGGGTTCGGCTCCCTGCAGGTCGGCGACGAGCTGGTCGAGATTCGTGATCGGATTCATGCGGGCTCCATCAATCTGGGTTGTAGTCCTTGGCCGCTTCCCTGCCGGAAAGAACCCGCAGGGCGCCCTTCATCAGGGCGTACATCTCGTTCTCGCCGGGATAGGCTGTGACCCCGCAACCCAGGGCCTTGACTCCCGCGGTGATGTCCCCCACCAGCATCGCGCTGCGGGCCATGCCCCCGGTCAACAGCACCTGGTCCACCGGTTCACCGTCGAACGCGGGCAGCAGGGCGGTGATGTTCTTGCAGATCTGGTAGACCATGGCCTCGTAGACCGCTCCGGCCTCCGGATCGCCCGCCTCGATCCGCCGCTCGACCTCCCGGAAGTCGGCCGTGCCCAGCAGGTCGATCAGCCCGCCCCGGCCCTTGTTGAGCTTGAGCAGTTCGTCCTGGGTGTACCGCCCGCTGAAGCACAGGCGGATCAGGTCGCCGGTGGGCTCGCCGCCC
>JAHJTW010000332.1 GCA_018829565.1 bacterium
CGCCCTGGACCTCATGGTCAACGGCTGGCTGGGCTACCAGACCCTGGCCTGCCGCATCCGGGGCCGGTCGGCCTTCTACCAGTCCGGCGGCGCCTACGGCTTCCGGGACCAGCTCCAGGACTCGCTGTCCCTGACGGCCCTGTGGCCCGAGCTGACCCGCCGCCAGATCGTCCTTCACGCCGGGCACCAGTTCCTCGAGGGAGACGTCCTGCACTGGTGGCATCCTCCGGTGAGCCGGGGGATCCGCACGCGGTTCGCCGATGATCTGCTGTGGCTGCCGTTCGCGGTGGTGGATTACGTCCGCGCCACGGGCGACCGGTCCGTGCTGGACGAGGATGCGCCGTTCCTGCAGGCGCCCCTGCTCGAGCCGGGGCAGGATGAGGTCTTCCTCGAACCCCGCCCCTCGGGTGAGACGGGGTCGGTGTACGAGCACTGCTGCCGGGCCCTCGATCGGTCGCTGACGCTCGGCGCCCACGGCCTGCCCCTGTTCGGGACCGGCGACTGGAACGACGGCATGAACCGCGTGGGCCGCGAGGGCCGCGGCGAGAGCGTGTGGATGGGCTTCTTCCTGGCGGTGATCATCGACGGGTTCGCCCCTCTGTGCGAGGCGCGCGGCGACCGCGAGCGCGCCGCCCGGTACCGCGCCCACCGCGAACTGCTGGTGCGAAATCTCAACGAGACCGGCTGGGACGGCGAATGGTACCGGCGCGGGTATTACGACGACGGGACGCCACTCGGCAGCACCTTGAACGCCGAGTGCCGCATCGACGCCCTGGCCCAGGCCTGGTCCGTGCTGGCGGAAGTGGCATCACCCGAGCGGGCCGCCATGGTGATGGACGCCGTCGAGGAGCACCTGATCGATGACGATGCCCGGATCATCCGCCTGCTGACCCCGCCCTTCGTCGACACCGAACATGATCCCGGCTACATCAAGGGCTACGTGGCCGGAGTCCGGGAGAACGGCGGCCAGTACACCCACGCCGCCCTGTGGGTGGTGCGGGCCATGGCGAAGCTGGGCCGCCGCAACCGTGCCGCCGCCCTGCTCGACCTGCTCAATCCCGTGCTTCACTCGGCCACCCCCGAGCAGGTGGCCCTCTACCAGGTGGAGCCCTACGTCGTGGCGGCCGACGTCTACGGCGCCGAGCCCCACATCGGGCGCGGCGGCTGGACCTGGTACACCGGCTCCTCGGGCTGGATGCTGAGGGTGGCCCTGGAATCGGTGCTCGGCCTGCAGCCCGAGGGCGACTCCCTGCTGCTGGTGCCCTGCGTCCCCGACGCCTGGCCCGGCTACACCCTGACCTGGCGCGTGCCAGGTTCCGCCGGGACCCGCTACGAGATCACCGTGACCAATCCCGACCGGTGCAGCGAGCGTGTCGTCCGGGCCGAACTGGACGGCGCACCGCTCCCCCTCGAGGGCTCCGGCGCCCGCGCCCCCCTGGTCCGCGACGGCCTCGCCCATTCCATCACCCTGGTCCTCGGAACGCGGGAGAAGTGAGCGTCATGGCAGGATTCCCGCGGGGATTCCTCTGGGGAGCGGCCACGTCCGCCTACCAGATCGAGGGCTCGCCCCTGGCCGACGGGGCCGGGCCCAGCAACTGGCACCTGTTCACGCACGAGAAGGGGCGCACCCCGAACGGCGAGAACGGGGACGTGGCCTGCGACCACTACCGGCGCTGGCGCGAGGACGTCGGGCTGATGCGCGACCTCGGCCTGCAGGCCTACCGCTTCAGCCTCTCCTGGAGCCGCATCATTCCTGCGGGAGTGGGCGCCGTCAACGCGGCCGGACTGGACTTCTACGACCGCATGGTGGACCGGTTGATGGCCTCGGGCATCCAGCCCGTCCCCACCCTGTTCCACTGGGACCTGCCGGCGGCCCTGGACGAGCGGGGCGGCTGGCGGAACCGCGACAGCGCCGACTGGTTCGCCGACTACGCCGGCGTGGTCTTCGGGCGGCTGGGCGACCGCGTGGACCTTTGGGCGACGCTGAACGAACCCTGGGTCGTGGTGGATGCGGGCTACGTACACGGGGTGCATCCGCCCGGACTGAAGGATCTGGCCGCCGCTCCGTTGGTGACCCACAACCTGCTGCGGGCCCACGGCCAGGCGGTGCGCTGCTTCCGAGCCCAGGCCCGCGGCCGCATCGGCATCGTGGTGAACCTGGAGCCCAAGGACCCGGCCACCGACTCCCCCGCCGACCTGGCGGCCACCCGGCGCGCCGACGCCTACATGAACCGGCAGTACCTGGATCCTCTCCTGCTCGGCCGCTATCCGCTGGAGATGGCGGAGATCTACGGGGCCGACTGGCCAGACTTCCCCCCGGACGACTTCGCCCTGATCGGCCAACCCGTCGACTTCATCGGCCTGAATTACTACACCCGCTCGGTGAACCGGCACGATCCGGCCGCGGCTCCCGTGGGCGCATCCCCCGTGCGGCAGCCCGGCGCCCTGTACACAGAACTGGGCTGGGAAGTCCATCCGGCCAGCCTCCTGCGCGTGCTCACCTGGATCAAGGACCGCTACGGCAACCCTCCGGTGTACATCACCGAGAACGGCGCGGCCTTCGTCGATCCGGAGCCCGATGCAGATGGGCGGATCGCCGACGTCTTGCGGGTGGACTACCTGCGCAGCCACCTGCTGGCCGCGCGCGAGGCCATCGAGGCGGGGGTTGATCTGCGGGGCTACATGGCGTGGTCCCTGCTGGACAACTTCGAGTGGGCCTGCGGCTTCGCCAAGCGGTTCGGACTGTACCGGGTAGACCCGGTCACCCAGGACCGGACCCTGAAGGACAGCGGGCGGTTCTACCGCGAGGTGATCGGATCGAACGGAGCGATCCTCGAAGAGGATCCCGGGAGGTATTTGCCATGAAGATCCTGAACGTTCTTTTCCCTCTGGTCATCCTCCTTGCCGCCGCCGCGAGCGGGACCGCTCGCGGTCAGGACAGCGAAGAGGCGACGTTCTATCCCGACCCCACCCGGTTCGAGGGCGACGTGGCGGCCTTCGAGGCCGAGGACTCGGTCGCGTTTCCGCCCTCCGGCGCGTGGCTCTGCATCGGCAGCTCGAGCATGCGCATGTGGCACGAGACAATCGCGAAGGATCTCGCGCCCCTGGTGGTCATCCCCCGGGGCTTCGGGGGCAGCACCATGCTCGACGTGCTGTACTTCGCGGGCCGCATCGTCCTGCCCTACCGGCCCTCGGACATCCTCCTGTACGAGGGCGACAACGACATCGACTTCGGGGTGCCGCCCGAGCAGGTGAGCGACGTCTTCGGCGCCTTCGTCCTGCGGGTGCGCGGGGCCCTGCCCGAAACGCGGATCCACCTGCTGTCCATCAAGCCCAGCATCGCGCGCTGGGACAAGTGGCCCGCCATGGAGAAGGCCAACGCGCTGATGGCCGCGCAGTGCGCCACGGATTCCCTGCTGCAGTTCATCGACGTCGCCACGCCCATGCTCGGACCCGACGGCAAGCCGCGCCCCGAACTCTTCCTCGAGGACGGGCTGCACATGAACGCGGCGGGCTACGCGGTGTGGACCGGGGTGGTGAGGGAGGCGCTGGGGTTGGGCTCGCCCTGAGGCCGAAACCGCCGGGTGGGGCTGCCGCTGGATTTGAAGATTCATGAAGCAGGCGGGTTCGCACGAACCCGCCTGATGTCTGAAAGATCAAAATATTGGATTGCGCTCGGACTCTCCCGATGAACTCATGGTAAGAATCTATAACCCCGACCTCTTGCAGCCTCCCTCATCAATCTCAGAAATATTACTTGCTTAGTCTTTGAGTTATTTTATTAGAACCATCCGTCCCGTCGCGCCCAGCACCCCCGATTCTAGTCTATAGACATATACACCCGCGGCGACGGCTCGATCCCTGTCATCGCGGCCGTTCCACAAGGCACTGTGGCTGCCGGGGCTCAGATGTACATCGGCCAACAAAGTCCGGACAAGGCGGCCGGAAAGGTCGTAAACCCTCAGGCTGGTATCCCCCCACCGAGCGAGATCGAAGCTGATCGTCGTATTGGGATTGAAGGGATTGGGCACCGCCCCATGGACCCCGAAGGGGGAAGCCTGGATACCCGCCTGTCGATCATCATCGGGGTGCATATTCCAGTCGATAAACTGCCATTCCTGGTTTGCGAAAACCACTTCATCCCGTCCTTTGCCGTCGAATTCTTCCTTTACGAAAGTGAACTCGTCCAGGTACACATTCCCATCTTGATCCTCAAGGATGCCCCGATAGATGTACTCCCCCGGAGGGGCAGAAGCCGGGACGCATTGCCTCATGTTTGGTCGAGTGGTATCTCGTTGGGGAGGGAAGGATCTTTCAGGAAGCTCCCGGATTGGGAGGATCCGACCATCGGGGAGGACCACTTCGAACCAGATAGTGCCCCTCTGGGGGTGGGCAAAGGGATTGGACACTGTCAGATCGAAGGTGAACATTCCACCCTCATGGGGAATGACCACCTGATTGTCCCGAGGAGCCAGGGAAATTGCAAGCTGGAGATTTTTGCATTGGGCTGAATAGACCATGAGGCTTGGGCCGCTAAAGACAAAAACGGAATTCCCGGACATGGAGACTCCATCCGCCCTCCCCATGGAACTTATCATCCCAATATTCTTTGGGTTTTCAGGGTGACTGATGTCGATGATCTGGAGACCAGAAGACGTGTCCGCCACATATGCAATATGGCCATCAATGGTTACTTGGGTTGCGCGGTCCGGGGTATCTAGGCTGCTTATGATCCAGGGCACTCCCGAATAGGAAATGCCGATGATTTGAAGACCAGAATCCGAGGTTGCGACATAGACCAAATTCCCATCAGAGGCAACATCATATGCAGAATCTGGAAATTCCAATCCGCCGGTTATTCGGGGATTCCCAGGATCTCTTATGTCGATGACCTGGAGTCCACCTTGCATGTCAGCAACGGAGACAAAATTACCCATTATCGCCAGAGCAAATGCGCCCCCAGGTGTATCCACACTGCCGACAACCTGCGGATTTTCGGGGTCTTGGATATCGAGGATCTGAAGACCGGAAGAACCGTCCGCAACATAAGCCAAATTTCCAGAAATAATTATTCCCCATGCTTGGCCGGGAGTGGGCAAATTGCCGATTATTTGCGGGGAATATGGATTGCTGATGTCGACAATTTGAATGCCGAAATGATGGTCAGCCAATAAGGCTATATTACCCACGATGGCCACATCGGATGCCAAATCCTGGGAACCCACGGAGCCAATAATAAGTGGTGACTCGGGTATGCTGATATCAACAACCTGAAGACCGGCATCCCCGTCCGCCACATAGGACAGACTACCCTCCGTGACAATGTTCTGAATGAAACTCGGTGTTTCAACGCCGCCGGTTTTCAGCGGGAATATCAGATGGCTGATGTCGATGAGTTGAATACCACTTCTGAAATCTGCAGCACAAAGCAGATTGTCAGCAATTGCCAGGCGGTATGCCCAGTCTGGAGTATCCACTCTGCCAACAATCTGGGGTGCCATGGGATTACTGATGTCGATGATTTGAACTCCGGTATAGCGATCCGCCAAGAAGGCGAAGTTGCCATCAACAACAACATCAGAGGCCAGATCAGGGGTATCCACGCCACCGATTATTAGTGGAGCCTCAGGATTGCTTATGTCAACTACTTGAAGCCCACCGAGACTTCCAGCCGCCACAAAGGCAAGACCATCCGCCAAGGTCACCCCCTCTGCCCAGCCAGGCAAATCCACGGATCCGATAATCCGAGGGGTCTCTGGATTGCTCAGGTCTATGACCTGAAGATCAGCAAAGTAGTCCGCCACATAGGCGAGATTACCCGCAAGGGCAATATCGCGTGCCTCTCCGGGGGTATTCACGCTACCGATGATTATCGGATTCTCAGGGTTACGTATGTCGACGACATGAATGCCGGAATTCAGGTCGGCCACGATCGCAAAATCGCCCCAAATGACCACCTCATTGGCCCAGTACGGAGTGTCCACCATGCCTATAATCTGCGGTGACTCCGGAAAGGTGATATCAATGATCTGAAGACCGAAATCGCTGTCCGCCACATAGGCAAAATTTCCTGCGCAGGCAACACCATGGGCACGGCCCGGCGTGTCTACCCTGCCAATCAACGTAGGGAGTTCGGGATTACTGATGTCGACAACCATTAAACCGCGATAATCTGCTGCCACATAGACCAGTTGGTCGGCCAAGGCCACATCATATACCACGGATGGCCCACCCAAACAGCCCTCGATGTGTGGGTGATTACTATAATCGACGCACTGATCCGATGCGGAATGGGAATTGTCGAATAAGCCATGAAAAACCAATACAATAACCACCAACCTCCATGATACTGATGAATTGAACCTCATTCCATTTACCTTCTTCACATGGAATAGACCGCTTAGCAAAATATACAGAAAATCCGCCTCAGCGATTCTAGCACAATTTAGGCTATTGTTCCATCTGGAATGAATGTCCTTGATTTTCCTATAAATCGATTATCCGCAACGGGGTCCGCGCTAGTATCCCTAGGTGAATCGCCCAGTTAATCATGACCGGGCAAGCCCCCATGCTGCCGAGTAATGCGAAAGGCTATGCCGTGTGGATCGGGGTGGTGAGGGAGGCGCTGGGGTTGGATGCTCCGTGATGCTGCACCGCCAAGTGGGACTGCCGCTGGATATGAAGATTCATGAAGCAGGCGGGTTCGCACGAACCCGCCTGATGTCTGATTGATCATCATTTGTGGCGTGCCCGTTACAAAACCAGCCTATGCAAGTCACGCACAACCACCCTCAACCGGACATCCCTCTCGTCCGTCACCCCGACGTTGCGCACAGGCCTGCCCTGCGGCGGCCTCAGCCGTGCGGACTACTTGATCAGCGTGGCCCGGCCCGTCGCCGCGCCCGCAGTCGTGGTCAACCTGAACAGGTAGACACCCGCGGGAAGAGGCCGTCCGGTCTGGTCAAGGCCGTCCCAGCCGGCCGACGCGATTCCCGGCCCCTGCACCTTCCCGTCCACGAGCACTCGGACCAGCCGCCCCCGCGGGTCGAAGACCTCCAGGCGGACCGGTCCCGCCGCCGGCAGGTCGTAGGCGATCCGGGTCATCGGGTTGAACGGGTTGGGCGCGATCCGGTGGAACCTCGGCCTGGCGGCCGGCGGCAGGGGCGCGGCGGAGACCTGGTCGAAGAAGAAGGCGCCGAGGTCCGCGACGGTGCCGTCCGGGTCGGTCAAGCCCGGGTCACCGGCGTCGATGCACGGCGAGCCCGCGGTCAACGTCCAGTCATCCGCCCCGGGATCCGTGTAGGCGGGATCCAGGAAGATGTTCAGGTAGATGTCGGACGGGTCGCCGTTGGCGTTGACGGTGACGAGGTCGCCGAACATCAGCGGCATGTCGGTGCCGTCGAAATCGACGGAGTTGCCCCAGAGGTCGTTGTAGGCGACCAGATCGACCTCGCCGTCGAGGGTGATCCCGGTGCCGTTGCCGGTCATGATGTTCTGGATGATGGTCGGTCCTCCGCCGGCCAGGGGATTCTGCATCAGGAGCCCGTGTCCGGGATTGTCCACCATCGTGTTGTTGCGGATCGTGCCCAGGCAGTTGCCCGTGCGGATGCCGGCGGCGTTCCCCGCCAGCACGCAGCGTTCGACCAGGAGCGCGTCGGTCGCGCTGCCGCCCAGCTCGATGCCGGCCACCTGCGCGTCGCGGACCGTGCAGCCCCGGATGACCGGGGAGCTGTTGGTGGCGTCGATGCCGTAGTTGAAGGGGACCAGCGGGTCGACGTCCTCGACCACGCAGTCGATCACCCGGGTCCGGAAGCTGTTCTCGACCTTGATCCCCGCGTAGAAGGGGATGTCTTGCACGGTGCAGCGTTCGATCACGCAGTTGCTGTCCGCGTACGCGGCCCAGATTCCACACCAGGTGTTGTTGCGGACCAGGCAATCGCTCAGATGGACCTTGCCCTCTCCCACGTGGAAGCCGTAGGAGACCCTTTCCAGGAGGCAATGGCTCACTTCGAACGCCTCGGCCGGGGGATTCTGGCACGCCCCGCCGAGCTTGACCTCACCGGCGTGCCGGAACACGCAGTAGCGGGCGAATCCGGTCGCGCAACCGGAGAAGGAGATGTAGTTGTAGGAGTTCGGTCCCGCGCCGGACAGCTCGGACTCGAAGACGATGCTGTCCCCTTCCGCACCATGGAACTCCGCCCGGCCGAAGACGGAGAGCGCGAAGTAGCCGGCGAACAGCACGCGCACCCCCGGGTCGATGGTCAGGGTTTCGAAGGACTCGATGATCACGTTTCCGACCACCCGCACGATCGTGCCGCTGGTCCAGTGGCTGGTGCCGGGCCGACCGCTGACCTCGATCACCGTCCCGGGCTGCAGGGTCACGTCGTCCAGCACCACCGGCGAGGCGCCGGCGAAGATCGGGTCGGGCAGATCGACCGGCAGATAGCCCTCGTGCCGGTAGCCGACCTCGTAGAGTCCCGATGCCAGGGTGATGGTGTAGGCTCCGGTCGCGTTCGTCTGGCAGCTATCCGTCACCGCCGACGGCGAGGCCGAGATGAAGTGGACCGTGGTGCCGGAATGATCGGCCGAGTCGGCCAGGAAGCAGAATCCGGAGACCTGGGCGGCGGCCGGACCGCCAAGCAAGAGCACGCAGACAAGGAGGATCGAGCCGGTGATCGTTTTCATGGCGCCCCCCATCGTGAAGGCCGGGTCGTTGCATTTTTCGATTATATTCGACATTTTTGATTATTGTCAATCAACTTGGTCGGGTTTCAGCCCCGAAATTTTAAGAATGATGTCGCAGAGGGGTTCATTTGAACCCGCATGTGACCTTATTGGTTAAAATGAATTGCATAATGATGGCGGGTTCGGACGAACCCGCCCGGGTCAGGCCTCCGTTCTTGTGGTGGTCTACAACCAGGATCACCTGCGACGCAGCCTGACGGAGAACCCCCGGCTGCCGGCGCCCGGGAAGGAGGATCGGTTTACCCAGAAAATCCAAAACAGCACTGAAAACCTGGATTGAAGGCTGTTTTCGGGGATGTAGGTCCCCCGGGGGGCGCCTTTGGATACCATTATCAGAAAACAGGAAGGCGACCGAGCCAAGATAACGCCCTTTCGGCGCAATGGGGTTTTGACTTGGGACACCTCCATCTGAAAACCTATTTTGGACCACTGCTGTCCCAACGTTTGAGCACAAAAACTTCACAACCTGTTTGTTGATAGGATGATACAAGGAAAGATGACCTGCATCGATTTCAACTCCGGTGTACCCTGTTTCCGTCACTTTTTGAAAGGACGGATGCATGCACAC
>JAHJTW010000333.1 GCA_018829565.1 bacterium
CCAGCGCGCCTTCCAGGCCAACAGCCGGGTCATCACCACCGCCGACCAGGTCATGCAGGAACTGGTCAACCTGGTCCGGTAGGCCCCCGGGCGGCTGGTTTCCAGGCAGTGATCATGGCCCGGCCGGGAAGTCCGGTCGGGCCATCCTGTTCCGGCCCCGGGCGTGAAGGAGCTAAAGTCCATGATAAAAGTAACGAAACTGAATGGTAGCGAGCTCGTGGTGAACGCCGATCTCATCGAATTCATCGAAAGCACGCCCGACACGCTGATCAGCCTGACCACGGGGCGGAAGATCATGGTCCTGGAGGACCTGGACACGGTGATCCGGCTGGCGGTCGGTTTCCGCAACGCCGCCCGGGCCTATCCGGTTCCAGCCGGGGGCAACGGGTCGGTGTTCGAGGGGTGAGCCGCCGCCGGCGGCAACCCGGTACTGAGGAAAACACGGGAGATCCAGGGTGGACATCGCAACCATTGTCGGTATTGCGGTCGCGTTCGGATTGATCGCGTGGTCGATCCTGCTCGGGGGCAGCCTGAGCGGATTCATCGACATGCCTTCGGTGGCGGTCGTGCTCGGCGGCACCCTCGGCGCCCTGCTGATCAATTTTCCCCTGCCCAAGATCCTCGGCCTGGCCGGCGTCTTCAAGAAGACCTTCCTGTTCACCCTGGACGATCCCGACGCCGTCATCACCAAGATGGTCAAGTACGCCGAAAGGGCCCGCCGGGAGGGCATGCTGGCCCTGGAGGAGGATTCGGAGAACGAGACCGACCCCTTCCTGCGCAAGGGATTGCGGCTGGCCGTGGACGGCACCGATCCCCAGCTGCTCGAGAAGATCCTCGAAACCGACGTCGGGCAGATCGAAAGCCGCCACGCCGAGGGATCGAAGATCCTGGCCGCCGGGGGAACCTTCGCCCCGGCCTTCGGGATGATCGGGACCCTGATCGGACTGGTGAACATGCTGGCGAATCTCTCCGACCCCACCCAGATCGGCGCCGGCATGGCCACCGCCCTCATCACGACCTTCTACGGGGCCGTCATGGCCAACGCCCTGTTCCTGCCCCTGGCCGGGAAACTGGAAACCCGGTCCAAGGAGGAGATGGTCATCAAGGAGATGATCATCGAAGGGATCATGGCCATCCAGAGCGGCGATTCCCCACGGATCGTCGAGGAAAAGCTCAAATCCTTCCTCTCGCCGACCCTCCGCAAGAAGGTGGACGAAGCCAAGGAGAAGGCGGCCTGAGGGGCGGGATCCCGGCAGGCCGGGAGTCCGTAGCGGCCGGCCCGGAGCGGCGGAAAGAAGCACATGGGCAAGAAGGCCAAGAACATCGTCATCAAGCAGGGGCTCGACGGATGGGTCATGACCTACGGGGACATGATGAGCCTTCTGCTGACCTTCTTCGTGCTGATCGTCTCCTTCTCGTCCATGCAGGACACCAAGTTCAAGCAGGCCGCCAACAGCCTCAAGGATGCGTTCGGGGTGCTGGCCCGGCCCGAGTCGGTCATCGAATTCAACGATCCCCTGGTGCCCAATCACAACCCCGAATCACGCGAGGCCGAGATCCTCTACGAGGTCCGCGCCATCGAGAAGATGGTCTACGAGAGCGGTCTGGAGGACCAGGTGGAGGTGGAGGTCGGGCATGAGGGCGTGAGGTTCAGGGTGGCCGCTCCCTTCCTGTTCACGTCGGCCAGCGCGGATCTGGATCCCGGCTCCCGTCTCCTGCTGGACAACATCGGGCTCATGCTCCGGAAATTCCCCTACAAGGTGGCCGTGGAAGGCCACACGGACAACCTGCCCATCCGGTCGTCCCGGTTCCCCAGCAACTGGGAACTGTCGTCGGCCAGGGCGGTGTCCGTGGCACGATACTTTCAAGGCACGGGAGTGGCGCCGGAGAACCTCGGAGCCACGGGATACGGGGAGTTCAGGCCCATCGCGGACAACGAGACCCCCGACGGGCGTTCCCGGAACCGTAGAGTGGAGATTCTCTTGCAGATCGACAGGGGCGAACTGAAGTCCGACAGCAGGTTGCCCCTGGTGGCTCCGGGATCCGGAACCGGAGCGGACGAGCCGCAGGCGGACGGAAACATGCCGGTGCGGCCAATAATCAACCCGGTGACCGGGCGGCTGGGGCCGCGGACGGGCGCCGAAATCCAACCCTAAGGAGCCCCAGATGGCTGATCCCAAGAAGGATGCGCCGGAAGAGACCGGGGAAAAGAAGAAGATCGGCTTCCTGGAGAACAAGGCGATCCTGCTCGGCATCATCGTGGTCGCCCAGGTGGTCCTGGCCATCGGCCTGACCCAGTTCCTGATCGTGCCCAAGCTGGGCATCTCGGGGGCGGACATGGGCGCCCAGGAGCCCGAGGCCGAGGCCGTGAAGATGCCGGAAATGGGGGTCCTGATGGGCCTGGAGGAGATCATCGTGACCCTCCAGTCCGACTCCCGGGTTCCCCGCTACCTGCGCATCAACATCAACCTCGAGCTGAAGGATCAGATGGCCGTCACCATCGCCACGCAACGCCTTCCCCAGTTGCGCGACATCGTGATCATGACCCTGTCGAACAAGACGGTCGAGGACCTGAACACCCCCGAGGGCAAGAAGAGCTTGCGGGACGAGATCTTCCGGAAGCTGGACGAACGCATGCCCGCGGGTGTTCTGATGAACATCTACTTCTCCGACCTGGTGATCCAATAGGCGAATGGCAGGCTGAAAGCCCATGAGTGACGCCTTCGACAACCTGGACCTGGACGCCGCCATCGGCTCCGCCGAGGATCTCGTCGGACCCCTGGAGGAGACCATCGGCATGGACCTGGACGAGGTCCTGAACGCCGGCTCCGACGCCGAGGAGCACTCCGGCGGCCCCCGGAAGTACGACTTCAACCGTCCCCACAACATTTCCCGGGCGTTCGAGCAGAATCTCCAGGCCGTCGCGGAGAACTTCGCCAAGATCGCCACCATCGACCTCACCAGCCTCATGCGCATGACCGTCCAGGTGGAATTCAAGGGTCTGCGCCAGGGGACCTTCGGGGAGTACATCGACCACCTTCCCAGCCCCACCTGCGCGTCCATGGTGACCCTCGCCCCGCTCAAGGGCCAATCCCTTCTCCACGTGGACCTCGGACTCTGTTTCATCATCATGAAGAAGCTCATGGGAGGGACCCCCGCCGCGGAGGACACGGTCCGGGAATTCACGGAGATCGAGCGGGGGATCAACGCCGGGCTGGTCAACCGGATCAACGAGATCTTCCGCAAGTCCATGGCCAAGCTGGTGGACGTCGAGCCGAAGTTCGTCAGCATGGAGAACAACCCGAACTACCTCAGCGGCATCGCCGAAGGCGAGTCGCTGATCATCCTGTCCTTCCAGGCCAGGCTCGACGCCATCGAAGCGCCCGTGGAATTCGCCCTGCCGATCCCGGCCTTCGGCCCCGTGCGGGAGGTCTTCGATCCCCAGGACAGCATCGAATTGCGGACGCCCCACGAGCTGCGCGACGACCGCCGGCGGATCCTGGACATGGTCCAGGCCACCGGCAGCGAACTCGTCGCCCTGCTCGGGGAGAAGGAAACCAGCCTCGAGGAGATCCTCGGTCTCTCCGAGGGCGACCTGATCCACCTGCCCCAGTCGGTGGAAGCCCCCCTCAAGGTCCAGATCGAGGGAGAGGACAGCTGGCTGGGCGAAGCCGGCAGACTCGGCCAGAGCAGGGCCGTCAAACTCATCCAGCAATTGACCAAGGAGTGACCGGAATGGCGCACGATGATGCCCACGTCAAGGATTCCCCCGGCGCCGGAGGAACGGCGGTGATGGACGAGGAGTCCACCTCCCTGATCCACGATCTGGGGGGGGAGGTCAAGGACGTCAACAACCTCGATCTCCTGCTGGACGTGAACCTGAAGATCTCGGTGGAGCTCGGGCGGACCAAGCTCAAGTTCCGGGACGTCCTGAACCTCTCCAGCGGCTCGGTCGTGGAACTGGGCAGGCAGACCAGCGAACCCGTCGACATCATGGTCAACGGCGCCTTGCTGGCCACCGGCGAGGTCGTGGTCGTGGACGACCATTTCGCGGTCCGGATCGTCAAGCTCCTGAACCGCGTGGAACGCCTGAAGAGGGTGCTCTGATGTTCCCGGCCACCCAGCAGTCCGGGTTGGTCCTGGAATCCCAGCTGGGCGGCGGCTCGTGGCTGCAGACCATCGGCGGCCTGCTGGTGGTCTTCGCCCTCCTGATCCTGAGCCTCAAGTTCCTCGGCAGGTTCAACCGGCTCAGGGGGCGGACCGAGGCCGAGGTCCTGAACGTCTGGAACCTGGGCCCGAGGCGGGAGATCCAGGTCCTGCGGCTGCAGGACGAGGTTCATTTCATCTACCGGCACGACGGGGCCATGGTTCCCCTGAAGCAGATCACCCTGGCCGAGTACCGGGCGCAGACGCCCCAAACGGAAGCGGCCTCCAGGGGACGCCTGGGCGCCGCCACCCGCAACCTCTGGCGGAAATCCGCCCTGCCCCGGACCTCCTGCCCGCTCCCGGGCGACCAGCCCCTCGCTTGATCCCTCGCTGACCACGACCTGGGTGTTTCCTTTCCAGTCGGCGGCGGCCACGTTCCCGGCTTCCGGTCTGATGTCGGCAATGAATCGCTTCTTGCGGCGCAACTTGTTTTTCCTCAACAACATGAATCATCTGCGGGGTCCCCGGACTGGCCAGGGGCGTGGCATGGCCATTGCGAATCCCCATCCAGCGGAATGACACGGGCACCCAACCGAACGGTTTCCACCGATGCCGCAACCTTTTCCTCGTTCCGGTTCTCTCCCTGCCTGCCGGCCCGGGATCCTGCTCCTGGCAGGATTCGTCCTGGTCTGCCTGAGCCTGCCCGCCGGAGCCCAGGAACCCGCCACGCCCGCGCAGGGGACCACCTCCCTGACCGTCACCCTGGACGGGGCGGGGTCGCCCCAGTCCATGGATGCCGCCCTCAAGATCGTCCTGTTGATGACGCTGATCTCGCTGGCCCCCGCCATCCTCATCCTGCTGACGAGCTTCACCCGCATCGTCATCGTCCTGGGCTTCCTGCGCCAGGCGATCGGGACGCAGCAGGCGCCCAACAACCAGATCATCATCGGCATGGCCCTGTTCCTGACCCTCGTCGTGATGTCCCCGACCATCAACAAGATCAACACCGAGGCCGTCCAGCCCTTCATGAACGAGGAGATCGGGCAGGAAGAGGCCTTCAAGCTGGCCCAGGGCCCCTTGAAGTCCTTCATGCTCAGCCAGGTCAAGGAGAAGGACGTCGCCCTCTTCCTGGACCTGACGGCCACGGAGATCCCCGGATCCCCCGAGGACCTGCCCATGCTGGTGGTCATCCCCAGCTTCGTGCTGGGCGAGTTGAAGACGGCCTTCCAGATGGGGTTCGTCCTCTTCATCCCGTTCCTGATCATCGACATGGTCGTGGCTTCGGTCCTGATGTCCATGGGCATGATGATGCTGCCCCCGGTGCTCATCAGCCTGCCCTTCAAGATCCTCCTGTTCGTCCTGGTGGACGGCTGGTTCCTGGTCGTCAAGTCCCTCGTGCAGGCCTTCCAGTAAGGCGAAAGGTCAACCATGACCCCTGAAGAAGTCATTGAGATCGGTGAATACGCCATGCGCACGGTGGTCTTCGTGGCCGGCCCCATGCTCCTGGCCGGGATGCTGGTGGGCCTGGTGATCTCCATCTTCCAGGCGGCCACTCAGATCAACGAGATGACCATGACCTTCGTCCCCAAGATCCTGACGGTCTTCGTGGTCCTGATCATCACCCTGCCCTGGGCGATCAACCAGCTGACCAGTTTCACCGCGGCCATGTTCGACCGCATGGCCAACATGTGAGGGGACCGGTGACCTTTTCGTTCGACCTGACGGTGATCGCGGTGGGCGCCGCCCTGGCCCTGCGGTTCGGCGTCCTGGCGGCGACCCTGCCCCTGGTGGACATGAGGACGGTCCCGCCGCTGTGGCGGGCGGCCCTGGCCGTCTGCCTCGGCGCGTCGTTGGCCCCGGCGGTCACGGCGCAGTTGCCGGCCTTTCCCGACCCCCTGACCTGGCAGGTGGCCCTGGCCGAGGGAGTGCGGTCCCTGGTCGTGGGGGCCATGCTGGGATTCACGGTCAACCTGGTGTTCACCGCCGTGAGGGTCGCCGGTACGATCGCCGGCATGCAGGTCGGCTTCGCCATCGTGAATTCCTTCGACCCGACCACCCAGTCGCAGGTCTCGGTCCTCGGCCAGCTGTACTACCTGCTGACCGTCCTGCTGTTCTTCGCGACGGGAACGCACCACATCCTGGTCGGCGCCATGGTTCGTTCCTGCGAGATCCTCCCGCCGTTCAGCGGCATCCAGACCGCGGGGGCCTCCTGGTTCCTGCTCCAGGAATTCGGCGAGGTCTTCGCCGTCGGGCTGCGCATCGCCGCCCCGGTGGTGCTGGTGCTCCTGCTGGTCAGCAGCGCCATGGGCGTCATCGTCAAGACCGTGCCCCAGCTGAACATCCTGGTGGTCGGCTTCCCCATCAAGATCGGGGTGGGGGTGTTCGTGTTCGGTCTGTCCCTGGTGTACTTCAAGGAGGTCGTCCTGGGGCAGTTCTCGGGTCTCGAGGGCATGCTGAACGGGGTCATGCTGGCCCTGAGGTGATCGGAATCCTGGCAGTTCCGCCATTCCGGCGGTTCCGACCGGGGATCACCTGCCCATCAAACATCAAGCATCATGAGGAGGTGAGGGATGGCGGAGGAAAGCGGCGGCGAAAGAACAGAACGGGCAACCGGTAAACGACGGTCGGAAGCGCGCAACAAGGGCACCGTGGCCAAGAGTCAGGAAGTCAACGGCGCCATCCTCATCCTCATCGGAATCATCGCCCTGCTGGCCAGCAGCGGGCACATTTCCCGGATTCTGGGCCGCAATACCGCCTACCTGCTCGGCCAGGCCCACATCTTCGACCTGGCTTCGCCGTACGGTGTCAGGGACGTCCTGACGGGAAATCTGGAGGTCATCGGCGTCGCCCTGGCACCGATTCTGCTTGCCGTCCTGGTGGCGGCCGTCGGCGTGAACATCTTGCAGGTCGGCTTCCATGCCAGCGCGGAGGCCCTCCAGTTCAAGGCCGACAAGCTGAACCCCCTGCCGGGGCTGAAGAAGTTCTTCCAGAAGTCGGCCTTCTTCGAACTGGGCAAGAACCTCATCAAGATCACCCTGATCACGATCCTGGCCACCACCACGATCCAGGGACTGATGGGGAGCCTGGGTCCCGCCTCGCTGTTCTCGGTGCCGGCGATCGTGTCCATGGGCAAGATCGGATTCATGAAGCTGATGGCCAAGCTCCTGGCCTTCACCCTGGTCCTGGCCCTGGTGGACTGGTTCTGGCAGAAGCACCAGTACGAGGAAAACCTCAAGATGAGCAAGCACGAGGTGAAGCAGGAGAACAAGGACATCGAAGGCGACCCCCAGATCCGGGCCAGGATCAAGGGTCTCCAGTACGAGATGGCCCGGCAGCGGATGCTGGCCGACGTTCCCACCGCCGACGTGGTGGTCACGAACCCCACCCACTTCGCGGTGGCCCTGAAGTACAGGGAAGGGGAGGCGGCGCCCATCGTGGTGGCCAAGGGCATGGATCACGTGGCCCAGACCATCAAGGAGGTGGCCCGCAAGGCGCGGGTGCCGATCATCGAGAACAAGCCCCTGGCCCGGTCGCTCTACCGGCAGGTCGACGTCGGCAGGATGATCCCCGACAGCCTTTACCAGGCGGTCGCCGAGGTCCTGGCCTACGTCTACAGGCTCAAGAAATCCTGATGAATGCGGGAGACTGAGGATTGAACCAGGACGACGTCATCAACAGGGATCTGATCCTGGCCAACAGCAACGTGCTGAGCGCCGCGGCCGTCATGGTCATCCTCGGCCTGATGGTCATCCCGGTCCCGCCGTTGCTCCTGGACCTCATGCTGACCTTCAGCATCGCCTTTTCCGTGACGGTCCTCCTGGTGGCCCTGTACCTCAAGGCACCTCTCCAGTTCAACAGTTTCCCGTCCCTGTTGCTCATCCTGACCCTGATGCGCCTTTCCCTCAACGTGGCATCCACCCGGCTGATCCTCAGCAGGGGAGACGCCGGCCAGGTGATCCAGAGCTTCGGGGACTTCGTGATCGGCGGGAACTACGTCATCGGCGTCATCGTGTTCATCATCCTGGTCATCATCAACTTCATGGTGATCACCAAGGGCTCAGGACGCATCGCCGAG
>JAHJTW010000334.1 GCA_018829565.1 bacterium
CGGATCGGGCCGCCCTGGGCCGCCCGTGGCCTTGCCCGGACCGGGCATCGGGTCGGGGTATCGGGTATTGCCTGACCCCGGCCGGCCCATTATAATTCCAGAGGGAACTTCTGCGGCCGAGGCCGGTTGGAACCGTTCGGCCGCATTCTATTTTCAGCGGCGGCACCCTGGGATGCAGGTTCCGCCGCGATAGGGACAGCCAGGATTCATCCGGAAGGTGTGTTGACATGTCCGAATTGCAGGGAACTTCCATCCCGCGGATCCCTCTGCTGGCGCTGGCGCTGCTGCTGGCGCTCGCCGCGGTTGTGTCGGTTTCGGTGCCGCCGGCCGCCGCCGAGGGCGGTGAATGGAAGAACGTCCACCTGATCTACACCACCGACATCAAGGGCAAGATCGAACCCTGTGGGTGAAAGTCCAAGCAGCTTGGCGGACTGGCCCGGAGGGCCGGTTTTCTGGACAGTGCCTGGGAAAGCGGCGTGCCGGTCCTGCAGGTCGACGGCGGGGATCTCTTCGGCCGGCGCAACAAGAACGAGCGCCATCAGTCGGAGTTCCTGTGCAAGATCTGCGGAACCTTCGGCATCGACGCCATCGGTCTGGGTGAGCAGGACCTCAACTTCGGCCTGGCCTTCCTCGAGCAGATGATCGAGGAGCACGGTCTGCCGTTCACCAACGCCAACGTGAAGTCCCTGGGGACGGGGGCCCTGATCCTGCCGGAATACCTCGTGGTCGAGCGGGGCGGGATCACGTTCGGCATCGTCAGCGTCATGGATCCGGCCCAGAAGATCATCACCATGGCCTCGGGCGGTGAGGAATTCGAGGTCCTCGAGCCGGTGGCGGTCCTGCGCGAGGTCGTGCCCCGGATGCGGGATAAGGTGGACACCGTCATCCTGCTGGGCCACCTCGGCGACGCCCTGACCGATCAGGTGATCAAGGAAGTGCAGGGCATCGACATCTCGGTGACCGGGCACACCTACCGGAACATCACCACCGAGCGGGTCCTGGACGACACGATCATGCTCTCGTCCGCCTACGAGGGCCGGTACATCGGCAAGGCCGACCTGTTCATCGACGAGACCAACGGCAAGATCATGGCCGTCTCGACCAAGGTGACGGGCCTCGACGATACGATCCCCGACGATCCCGAGATCCTGGCCAAGGTCGAGGAATACAAGGTCAGCCTGACGGAGTTCAAGGAGGCCCGGCGCTCGGCCTACCCGCGGATCTACGGGTCCAAGGAGGAGGACTTCATCGGCGACCGGTCCTGCAAGTCGTGCCACGAGGACGTCTGGCAGGCCTACGCCAAGTCGGGCCACATGCAGGCCTACAACTCGCTGCGGGTCCAGGGGCAGCACTTCGAGCCCGACTGCCTGGTCTGCCATACGACCGGTTTCCAGTACGAGAACGGGTACGCCGACGACGCGCCCTACAACCGGCTGATCAACGTGCAGTGCGAGGCCTGCCACGGCTACGGGACCCAGCACGCCCGGGACGGCAAGTGGGCCGCCCAGGCCAAGGATTCCTGCGTGATCTGCCACGACCAGGAGAACAGCCCTGAATTCGATTACGCCTCGTACTGGGACAGGATCAAGCACTAGTCCCGTACCGCGGCATCCAGCCCGCGATTCCGCCGCCGTGCGGCCGGTCGTCCGACCGGCCCGCGGCGGCTTTTTCCTGTCTGCGGGCTTGCTGTCCTGTCTTCTGGCCCTGGTCGACGTCCCCGGGGCCGCGGCCCTCGACCTGTTCACGCTGTGGCGCCAGCCGGAGATCCCCCTGAACCTCGAGCCGGGATCCTGGGTGGATTACCGCAGCCAGGTCATGGCCGGGGGGCGGCGCGAGGAGAGCCTGACCAGGGTGGTCTGCCTGCCGCCGCCGCAGGGATCACCTGCGGGCAGTCTCGTGCTGGAGATCCTGCCCCTGGTCGAGGACGCCGCTGGCAAGCTCGAACCCCTGCCGGGCGAGGGGACGTGGCTGCTCGTTTCCGAGGCGATCCGCTCCCGCCGGGGGAGCGCCCTGGATGCCGTCCGCGAGATCTGGAGCTGGCGGGAAGGTGTGGGCCGGCAGATGTCCCGCCAGGAACTGCTGGACGACCCCCTGGTGAGCGCGAGCCTCGACTCGGATTTCCAGGCGGAACGGATCGAGACCGGGACGCCCACGACGCGCATCGTTTCGGGGCGCCAGTTCCTGTGCGACCAGCTGGTCATGACGGCCGCCGATTCCCAGAGCGTCGATCTGCCGGCGGGCCGGCTGGTCCAGATCACCACCCAGGAAATCACCGTCGCGGTGAACGCGGAAATCCCGCTGCTGGGGCTGGCGTTCGCCAGCGAGCGAATCCGGGCCGAATCGACCCTGGATCCCCCAAGCGACCGGATGCGGCCCCCGCCGCCCCGGATGCGGGTGGAAGTGATGGAACTGGTTGGGTTTGGCTCTGACGCAAAGCCTCGACTGGGGACCGGAGATTGACCGCCCCGTCGGACCTGTGATATAATGAACCCATGTTGACCAACGACCTGAACACCTTTCGGGCCGAGGCGTACGACTATCTGCTGGGCCAGCAGAAGCCTCTGCCCACGCCGGCCATCGCCAGGCGCCTGTTCGGCGCCCGTCGCCATGAAATGCCCGAGACCCAGGTGGTGGTGCGCGCCCTGCTGGCCGCCGACAGCCGGTTCATCGAGACCCACGACCGCTGCTGGACCGTCATCGGTTCACCCATCCTGCAGCAGAAACTGATGGACGCCACCTACGCGGTGGTCGATCTGGAGACCACGGGCAGCGTCATCGGGGTGGACGAGATCATCGAGATCGGACTGGTCCAGGTGAAGCGCGGCAAGGTCGTGAAGAAGATGGAGACCATGGTGTGGTCCGATCGCACGATCCCGCCCTGGGTCGCGAGGCTCACGGGAATCCGCAACGAGGATCTCGAGGGCGCCCCCACCTTCTCGGACATCGCCGAGGATCTCTTCGGAATGCTCGAAGGTCACGTCTTCGTCGCCCACGACATCCGGTTCGACCTGCCGTTCCTGCGCTGGGAATTCGCCCGCAGGGGGCTGGCGCGGCCGGCCGTCACCGGGTTGTGCACGCTCCAGCTCTCCCGGCAGCTCTGGCCCGACCTTTCCAGCCGCAGCCTGCCCGATCTCGCCGCACACTTCGGGATCAAGCACGGCAACCCGCACCGCGCCGCGCACGACGCCATGGCCACCTCCGGGGTCCTGCAGGAAGCGATCAAGGCCGCCCTGGGGCTGGGGATGGTCGACCTCGGCGATCTCTTCTGCGCGGAGCAGTTCCTCCACCTGCGCCGCAAGGAGGAACCGGGGCTCGCCGCCGGTTCCGCGGAATCCTGACGCCCCTCGATTCCCCTCCTTTGCTTTGCCGCCTCGCTGCGGAAAAATCACTCCCGGCGCAGAAAAATGGCCGAGTGCGGTTGACTCCTGACGCGTCTTGATATAGGATGCGAAGCGTTCTGCTCCATTCCCCCGCGTGATTTTTTTCCACCAAGAGTCTGGAGCGGATGCCTACCAAGAGCCAAGGAGGAGCCCATGGCCGCCACCATCAAGGAAGATGAGATCCTCGTTCGTGACGAGAGCTTCGTGAAGTACGAACGGCTGCTGTCGAAAGCCGAGTCGGAAGGCCGGATCGACGGGCCGAACAAGTGCCTCGTCTGCGGCATGCGTTACCTGTCCAAGGATGAGGCCGATGCCTGCTGCAAGATCGTCTCGTAGATGCCCCCGATGAAAACCAGGCAGTTCTGCTCGGTCTGCAAGGAATGGCTCGACATGGCGGTCGTTCCCACCGGGGACGGTGAAGAGGACGACGGCGTCATCTGGTTCCGCTGTCCGCAATGCCAGGGCTTCCTGCCCAAGCTGAAGTCCGCCGCCGACGGCGGTGACGGACCGGAGCCCGAGGCCGGGCCTGACGGAGGCCGATCCGGGCCGCTTGACCGGGGTGCAACGGGACGTGGTGAAGGGGAGGGTTCCCTCGAAGGGGAACCCTCCGTCGACCAGGATGTTGATCCCTCCTGGGACAGTCCCGCAGCCATGACCGCCGCCCGTGCCGGCGCCGTGCCGGCGCCGACGGGTGATGTCGAGGACGGCTTCGACCCGGACGACATCGCCGCCGTGGTCGGGGACCTGGATGATTCCGAGGATGACGTGGCGGACGACGAGGCGGATGACGACCCGTCCACCCTCGCGCCGGTCGAGGAACTGGCAGGGTACGCCGCCTTGCTGCAGGAAGCCGACCTCGATGCCGCCGTACCGTATCGCCCCTGGGAAACCTACGAGGTCGGACAGTGCGTGATCCATCTGGCCTGGAACGATTGCGGTGTCGTGGTCGCCAAGGAGACCCTGCCCGGGGGGCGCCGGGCCATCAAGTGCTTCTTCACCACCGCCGGCGTCGTCCGCCTCATCGAAAACGCTCCCCGCTGATGAACCCGCCGCGGAGATCGGGCCGGCCGGGCCGGGCCCTCCTGATCCTGCTTCCTTTACTTTGCTGTCAGGCCGGTCCCTCGTTTGCCCAGTTGCTCCACCTGGATGAGATCCCCTGGCAGGCGCCGGTCGATTCCACCTCCCAGCTGGCCCTGGTCGTCGAGGCGGACCGGTTCTTCGACCCCCGCTTCGACTGGACGGTCAACCGCCTCCTGCTGACGGTCGTCCTGCCCGGCGGCGAGGACGGCATCTTCTTCGTGCGCATGCCGCACCTCACCTTCGACAGCGGCGCCGAATCGGCCGCGTCCCGCTGGCCTGAGATCCTGGGCGAGGAGACTCCCGCGAACTGGCCCTCCTCGTCCCGGGTCAAGAGCTTCGGCCAGCTCGAGGTGGGGTCGGTCAGCCGGGTCGCGCTGCCCGGGCTGGGCGGAGTCCAGTTCGGGACCGCCCTGGGGCTGCCCGTCGGTGTGGACAAGCTCTATCCGTTCTCATCCACGAGCCTGCCCCTGCGGGGCGAGCTGCGCAAGATCGTGCCCGTCGGCCGCAGGTGGTGGATCCAGGCGCGGGGCGGCTACCTGCTGAACATGGATTCGGGCAAGGCCGATCTCTCCAGCGATGCCTTCGCCAGCGGCACCCATCTGGGGTTCGATCTGGCCTGGTACCGCGGTCGCGGGTCCCGCCTTCTGCTCACGGCCGATCTGGCCGAGCGCAACGGGCGCCGGTCCCGTCTGGTCGGGTTGCAGTGGTGGGGAGGCTGGACCGACGACGGTTCGGTGGGGATCAGGATCGCCAAGGAACTCGAGGACGGGACGGACCGCCCCGCCTCCTGGTACCTGGGTCTCGCCTGGCGGTTCGACAGCCCCGCCCACCGGCCGGGCGCGGCCCCCGCCAAGCCGAAGCGCTGACCCGGTCGGGAATTGCCCGCCCCGTGCCCCATGGCGTTGCGATTTGCCAGGGAAGGGGCGGTCGTTTCCTTCCCGGTGCGCCGACGGGTCCTGCGGCGTCCCCGTTCCCCGTGATTCCCCATGGTTTCTCCGGAGTGCCCCGAGTGGCGGATGCCGCCCGGGTGAAAGCCCCGTCCGTCCGGCGGCCCGGGCCCGCGGTCCGGTGGTCCGTGCCTTGCACTTCCGGGGGGAAAACCCGGAACCCGCAGAGCCTGGAGTATCGCGTGGCGCACATCCTGATCACCCCCGAACTGATGGCCGATCCGGACCTCTACGCCCGTTTGCGGACCTGGGGGATGACCGCCGGACGCTGGGCGCCGGATGCGGCCGGGACGGCCCCGCCGACCATCTGGGATTGCGACGCGCTCCTGGTCGCCGCAGGCGATCCTGTCCCCGAGGCGAGGGAAGGGGACGAAACGGTTCCGGTGGTGGTCCTGGGCGAGGGGTCGGCGTCGGGTGCGGCGCACGCCGTGCTGCCTGGGCCAGGTCCTGCGGGCTCCTTCTTGCTGGGAGCACTGCAGACGGCCGTGGCGGAGTCGGCCAGCCGCCGGGCGACGGCCGGCGCGAGGTCCATCCTGGAGACCGATCCCTTGCTGGTGATCGGCCACGAGCTGCGGACCCCCCTGACGGCGGTCAAGACCGCCCTCGAAGCGCTGGGGGGATCGGCCTGGTCCGGGACCGGGGAGGTGGGGTTCCCCGGGCCGGAAGACCGGATCCTCGGGATCGCCCTGCGCAACGTGCGCCGGATGGAGACGAGCCTGGACTGGGTCCAGGACCTGGCGTTCCGTGTCCGCGAGGACGCCGAGGCCCGCGCCCCGGGTCCGATTTCCCTCACCGAGCTGGCAGCGCTGCTGGCCGAGGTGGCCCCCGTCAACCCCACCGGGAGCGACGAGACTTTCCTGGTGGCCGACCCCGGGCTGGTGAACACCGCGGTCCGGAGCCTGGCCCGGACCCTGCGCGGGGCGGTTCCCGACCTTCCCGTCCGCATCCACCTGAACCGGCGCGACCGGTCGCCGGACGTCCTCGTCCTGGAGATCGCCGCCGTCGATGGAGCCGATCCGGCCGGCACGGAGATCGCCGGGGACGGCTCCGCCGGTCCCGGTGAACGGGCGGATGACCTGCGTCGCGCGGCCTGCGCAGCGGTGGGAGGGGGCGTCCTCTCCGAACTGGGGGCCGAGGTCGAGGCCGTTTTCGAGCCGGGGGGCGCCGCCCTGCTCCGCCTGCTTCTTCCCGCCGCTCGGCCCCAGACCGTTTCCTGACCCTCTCTCCCCACCTGCCGGGTTTCTCCATGGTTGCGCGCCTGGAAGGGAGGTGTATCATCCCCTTCACCGGTCCGGGCGGTCCGGTCCTGATGTTCGCCGGATCGGGAAGGAAGGCATTGTCCCGCATGGATGACCTCGACGGCAGGGATGGCGGTCTCGAGTGCGCCACGGTGGTCCACGACGTGAACCAGATGCTCGCCGTGATCAGGGGCCGGGTGGGCCTGCTGCTCGACCAGGAGCCCGGCAGCGCGCTGCGCGCCCATCTCGAGGCGATCGACCTGGCCTGCACCGACGCCCGCGGCATGCTCGAACGGCTGCAGGGCAGGGAGACGGGAACCGGGTCGTTCCCGGTGCTCGATGCCGTCCAGTCGACCCTCAGCCTGGCGGGATTCCGCCGGGAGCCGCGGGGATGGTCGCGTTTGGGCGACGGCGCTGCGGCCGGCGCCTGGAGGATAGCCCTCGACGTTCCGGGCGATCTGGTGTGCGGGCTGCCGGGGCAGGTCCTGCGCGAGGCCCTCGCCAATCTCGTCACCAACGCCGTCGAGGCCATGCCGGCACCAGGCGACCTGGAATTCCTCGGCCGAGCCAAGGGGGGACGCGTCCTCCTGGAGGTGGCCGACGGTGGCCCGGGCATCCCCGAGTCCCTCCGTGATCGGTTGTTCCAGCCGGGCGCATCGAGCAAGGCCGGGCCCGGCCGGGGGCTGGGGCTCGCGGGGGTGCGGAGCCTCCTGGAACGTTACGGGGCGTCCCTGGAACTGGGGTCCACCTCGGGCCAGGGATCGGTCTTCGTCCTGGACCTGCCCGGGGGAACAGGCGTGCCTCGGGACATCGGAGAGTCCCAGGCGGCTGTCCGGAAGTCGGGGAACCCGGGGCAGGGAGCGGTGGTTCTGGTGGTCGACGACGAACCGGCGGTCAGGAACATGCTCGCCGACGTCCTGGGGGAACTCGGCTGCGCGGTGACCTGCGCGGTCGATGCCGGCGATGCCCTGGCCCGCTTCGCGGCGGGGCGTTTCCAGGTGGCCCTGCTGGACCAGAACCTGCCGGGCATGTCGGGAGCGGCCCTTGCGAACAGTTTGCGGGCGAGCGATCCTTGCCTGGCGGTCTTCCTGATGACCGGCTGGGGGGACGACCAGGCGTTCGCCGGACGGGATCTCGGTGCGGTCGATTTCACGGCGCGCAAGCCCCTGGAATTCGGGAAGCTGCGCGCCCTGCTGGACGAGGCTGCCGCGCTTCACGCCAGGCGGTCGCACGAGCGGGGACCGGTGGAAGACGAACCTGATAGACCCGAGGAGTAGACCCAGGTGACGAGGATGCCCTTCCCCCACACCCGATTCAGCCGGCTCTGTCCCGCCCTGTTCCTGATTCTCCTCCTGGCCGCAGCCGGCGGAGACCGGGGTCTGGCCCAGGAGCCGGAAACCTTGCTGGCCGCGGTGGCGGGCGACACGCTCTTCCTGCCCGGCCAGGGTCGGATCACGGGGGTGGCCTGGGTCGGTCCCGACACCCTGGCGTTCCTCGAGGCCGTGCCCTCCAACGTTTCAGGGAGCGGCCGCAGGGAGGTGCGCCTCGTGTTCCAGGACCGCTTCGGCAGCATCCTCCTGGAGGAGGACTTCACCGGGGTCCTGGACAGGACCCTGGCCTACGACGGGGAATTCCTCTGGTCTTGCGGGGACGTGGCCGACGGGAGTTCCCTGATCTACAAGCTGCGGGTGGACACCCTCCAGGTGGAAGGCGCCTTCGACCTGCCGGGACACCGTCCGGTGGGGATGTGCTACGACGGATCCCACCTGTGGGTGGGCGACCGCGACTCGGGCCGGCTGGACCGTTTCGATCCCGAAACCGAAACGGTGACCCGTACGGTCGTCTCGCCGGGCTTCTCCCCTTGCGGTCTGGCCTGGGACGGGCGGTCCATGTGGTTGACCGACAGCGGCACGGGTCTTCTTTACAGGTTGTCAGGATCCCGCAAGTCCTGGAGCGCGACCGTGTCCCCGGAGGCTTTTTTGCATCGCGGTGAGGACATCCTGCTGCTCCACGATGGATTTTCCCTGTGGTATGTCCCTGAAAACCAACAACTTGCAATCAGGCTGATTTTTCAGTGATCACCGCCTTGACAGGTGGGGATTGTAGGCTTAATCTGGAATACGAAAACTGTTTTCAATATCGAAAACAGTGGGCCTACAACGCCTCAGGAAGGTTCAAGCAATGGTGACACTCAATCGTACACGAGAGGTCAACGAGACCCTGGTCAAGGAAAAGGAAGCCGCTTTTGCCGAGTTCATCCAGCGCAAGGGCCTGAAGACCACTCGGCAACGCAATACGATCATCTCCACTTTCTTCCGGCTGCGCGGCCACATCTCGGTGGAGGAACTGCTCAACGAGGTCAAGAAGGTCAATCCCCGCATCGGCTACGCCACGGTCTACCGGACCCTGCACCTGTTGGTCGAGAGCGGCCTGGTGGAGGAGCGGCGCTTCGGCGACGGACTGGCCCGTTACGAGGGCCATTCCGACGTGGAACACCACGATCACATGATCTGCCTGGAATGCGGCGAGATTTCCGAGTTCTACAATCCCAGGCTCGAGGCTCTTCAGGAGAAGCTCGCCGAGGAGAACAACTTCGAGATCTTTCGTCACCGCCTGGAGCTGTATGGAGCCTGCAAGGACAAGACCGCCTGCCAAGCCAGGAAGGGCAAGAAAGCAGCCAAGTCCCAGGGTGCCTGATCCCGGGGCTGCCTGGCTGACGATCGAGGTCGACCGCTCCGCGCTGGTCGGCAACATGCGCAGCTTCCGCGAACTGGTGACCGGATCGGCCCGTCTGATGGCCGTGGTCAAGGCGAACGCCTACGGCCACGGCCTTCTCATTGCCGCCGAGGCCTTCCTGGAGGGAGGGGCCGACCTGCTGGGCGTGCATGCCGTGTCCGAGCTGGTGAAGCTTCGCGAGGGAGGGATCACGGCTCCCGTGCTCATCCTCGGTCCGGTGACCCTGGAGGAAGCGGCCCTGGTCCGCGACCTCGGAGGCGAGATCACCGTCGGCTCCGTCGAGGCCCTGGGCGAACTGGCCGCCCTTTCCGCCGCCGACGCCATCCCCCTGCCGGTCCATCTCAAGGTGGAGACGGGGGTGAATCGGCAGGGGGTGACCGAGGCCGAGCTGCCGGCGGTCCTGGACCTGCTGGGAGGGATGCCCCAGTTGCAGCTGCAGGCCGTCAGCAGCCACTTCGCCGACATCGAGGACACCACGGACCACGGCTTCGCCACCCGGCAGATGCAGAGGTTCGAGGTCTACCGCTCCCTGCTCGCCGCCTCCGGCCATCCCGACCTGGAGCACCACATGTCCTGCAGCGCCTCGACCCTGCTGTGGGACCGCAGCCACCGCCATCTGGCCCGCGTGGGCATCGCCGCCTACGGGGTGTGGCCCTCGCGGGAGACCCTGGTTTCGGTGCGTCAGCGGGGGCGAGAGGAGATTCCCCTGCAGCCGGCCATGACCTGGAAGGTGCGGATCTCCCAGGTCCGCCAGGTCCCCGCCGGCGAGACGGTCGGCTACGGGCGCACCTGGAAGGCGATGACCGATTCCCGCATCGCGGTCCTGCCGGTGGGCTACGCCGACGGCTGGCTCCGCGCCCTGTCTGGCCGGGCCCACGTCCTGGTCGCCGGCAAGCGGGCGCCGGTGGTCGGCCGAATCTGCATGAACCTCTGCATGGTCGACGTCACCCACATCCCCGAGGCCCGGGCCGGGGTCCAGGCCGTCCTGCTCGGCCGCCAGGGCGACGAGGCCATCACTCCGGAGATGCTGGCCGGGTTTCTCGGCACCATCCCCTACGAAATCCTGACCCTGCCGGGCGAGTCCTGGACCAGGGTCTCGGTCTGAAAACCCGAGGATCCCAGCATGTTCAAGTCGTTCCGGATTTTCTTCGAGAGCCGCATCCAGGACGGCGCCAAGGAAGGCGCCCAGAGCGAGCAGCACCGGCTGCGGGTGGCCACCTGCGCCCTTCTCCTGGAGGCCGCCCACGCCGACAACGAGTTCAGCGACGAGGAACGCCGCAAGATCGGCGGACTGGTGGCCCGCCGGTTCCAGCTGGACCCCGGGGAGGCGGCGGAACTCCTGGAACTCGCGGAATCGGAGCGTGCCGCCAGCGACGACCTCTACCAGTTCGCCCGCCTCATCAACGAGGGGTTCACCCACCCCCGCAAGCTGGCCATCGTGGAGCTGCTGTGGGAAGTGGTCTACAGCGACGACGTCCTCGAGTCCCACGAGGACGCCCTCATGCACAAGCTCGGCAAGTTGCTGGGAGTGCGGCACCAGGAGCTGATGGCCCTGAAGGTGAAGGTCAAGGATGCCCTGGGCTAGCGATCCGGTCGGCCTCCGGCAAGGCCGGGATGCCCCCTGAAAAAAACAGCCCCGGCTCCCCCGGGTCGGGGGGAGGCCGGGGCTCCTGCCGCAGGCCGGATCAGGCCAGTTTCAACTCGATCTCGCCCGCCTCGATCAGCGGGAACTCCTTCAGGGCCCGCCTCAGGCCTATCAGCAGGTCGATGCTCCCGTGGATCTGGCCCTCGCCACAGGCCTCGAAGTGGTGGCTCGGGGTGTACGCCTCGATGCCCTCGGCCTTGGGGTCCAGCTTCACGTCGTGCTTGAAACCGCGCAGCTTCAATCCCTCGGGCAGATTCTTCACCAGCTTGACGATCTCCTCGTCGTACCGCTGTGCGAAGGCGTGATAGCGGAAGTCCATGCTCGCCGAGCGGATCCTGCGGTGGGCGGAGATCTCCAGCCCCCCGTTTTCCGCGATGGGCTTGGCCATGGCCTTGAGGTAGGCGCTCGTCTCCCCGTCGACGATCAGGTGGCAGCCGGCGGTGCGCAGGCCGATCTTCTCGGCGAGCCGCTCCGCCTTGCCCTCGTACTGCACGCCCTCGTCGAAGTTGTAGAAGACGGTCGCCTCGCGGTCCGAACCCAGCAGGAGTCCGGCCACGAAGGCGCGGACGACCTTCGGTTTGCCCTGGAAGACGACCTCGTAGAAGGCCTCGGCGCTGTTCGTACTGTTCTTGGCCATGACGACTACTCCTCTACCAGAAGAACACGAAGGTCACGACGACGAAGATGGGCACCAGGATGGGCAGCGACCACTTGAGCAGGTACCCGAAGAAGCTGGGCATGGGGATGCCTGCTTCCTCGGCGATGGACTTCACCATGAAGTTCGGGGCGTTGCCGATGTAGGTCATCGCGCCCATGAACACCGCGCCGGCGGAGATGGCCGCCAGGTCCAGGATGAACTCCTGATTGCGGGACGCCTCGTCGGCGAAGCCAAGCATGGCCGGGACCATGGACTCGGGCATGCCCAGGGAGCCCAGCGCGGAGTTGAAGAAGGTCAGGTAGGTCGGAGCGTTGTCCAGGAAGCTCGACAGGATGCCCGTGGCCCAGAAGAACCGCACAGGTCCGTGCACAGCGTTGGTCAGCCCGGCCAGGGCTCCCTCGTGACCCGCCTTGAGGATCGCCAGGGCGGGGATGATGGTCATGAAGATGCCCGCGAACAGGTAGGCGACCTCGAGGATGGGGAACCAGGAGAAGCCGTTCTTCTCGCGAAGCACCTTGGCGGTGGTCTTCAGGGACAGGAAGCCCATGAACAGGATGATGGCGTCCTTGAGCCAGTTCTGCAGGGGAACCTCGACCGGATGGACGCCGCCCCGGTAGATCGTGACCGGGTCGAGCTTGAGGGATCCGGACATGATCACCGCTCCCATGACGCCCAGCAGGAACAGGATGTTGTGCAGGCCCTCGATCCTGATCTTGCCCTGCCCGGCGGCCACGGGCTTGTTCTCCTCCCGCTTGAACATCAGGGTGTCCAGGAAGTAGAACAGGACCAGGATCAGGCCCGAGGTCAGCAGCATGTGGGGCAGAAGGCCGGTGGTCACCCAGAAGAAGGGGACGCCGTGCAGGAAGCCCAAGAACAGCGGGGGATCCCCCAGGGGAGTCAGCGAGCCGCCGATGTTGGCCACCAGGAAGATGAAGAACACGATCAGGTGGACCTTGTTGCGGCGCCACTGGTTGGCCCGCAGCAGGGGGCGGATGAGCACCATGGCCGCGCCGGTGGTCCCGATCAGAGAGGCCAGGAACGTGCCGATCAGCAGCAGGACGAAGTTCACACGCGGGGTGCCCGCCAGCGCGCCGCCGACGTAGATCCCGCCCGAGATGGTGAACAGGCCCCAGAGCAGGATGATGAAGGGGAAGTAGTCCAGGAAGTAGATGTGCAGGATGGACCCGAAGGCGACCGACGGCTTCCAGATCAGGAACGGCACCGCGAAGGCCA
>JAHJTW010000335.1 GCA_018829565.1 bacterium
GCCGATCTCGCCCGAATGCAGGTTCCGGACGAGCCGGCCCTTGAGATCGAACACGGCCAGTTCCAGGCCCGATCCCTGGGGAACGTAGAGCTGGACCGTCGTGCTCGGGTTGAAGGGGTTCGGATACGGAGGATTCACCACGAAGGCGCTCGGAGGCAGTTCGCTCCCGCGGGGAACGTCCGACAGTCCCTGCGGCCGGTAAACGCCGTCGCGCTGCATGTTGCCGTGGAAGGTGGGCCAGTAGAGGCCCGCCGCACCGAAGGCGAAGGGCATGTCCCAGACGCTGACCTTGCGGCCCCAGGCTGCGTACACGATGTCCACGTCACTGTCCTTGTCCAGGTCGCAGATCACCGGGGACGTCATGCCCGGACCGTCGAGGCTGATGGGGAAACCGGCAACCGGAGAGCCGTCGGCGTGGAAGGCGTACATGGCGTCGGGGGCGTTCTCGTCGCCGCCGCCGATCCCCTGCAGGATCTCGGGGGAACCGTCGCCGTCGATGTCGCCGATCACCGGGCTGCCTTCCGAGCTGCCGGGCAGGACGACCGGCCATCCGGCCAGCAGGGTTCCGGAAGTGCTGCCGACATTGGTATCGTAGACGAGGATGCGGCTTTCCAGTCCACTGACGTTCGTGGTGAACACGACTTCCAGCTGCCCGTCCCCGTCGAGATCGCCGACTCCGGGGCTGGTGACCCAGCTGAGGTCGCAGGTGTAGGTGAAGTTCTTGGGGAAGCCGGGATAGTTCGTCCCGTCGGCCTGGAAGACGTAGAGGTAGTGCCATCCCGTGAAGAGGATGATCTCCACCAGACCGTCGTTGTTGAGGTCGGCAACGGCGGGGCTGCAGCCGACGGGGCCGTTGACGGACTTGGGGAATCCGGGAAGGTCGGTGCCGTCGAAGCGGATGGCCATGAGGCGCTTCAGCCCCGAGCTGTCGGCGCGCGTGCCGAAGATGATGTCCTTGGCCCCGTCGCCGTCGAGGTCATGGAGCGCGGGTGCGCTCATGGACCACTCCCAGTCGGAACCCGCCCGGTAGTAGAGGATGCCCGTGGTCGCGGGGTTCGCATCCCCGTCGATGACCTCGGTCCCGTCCACGTTCCAGGCCCAGATCCGGCCGTTGAGGGTGGCGACGACGATCTCGGGTTCCCCGTCGCCGTCGATGTCGCCCACGGCGGGGGTGGCCCAGTTCCAGGTGGTGCCCGCCACGCCTCCCGTGGAGACGGGCCACCCGGGCAACTCGGACCCGTCGTGACGGAAGATGCGGATCTGGCTGGTCGCCTGCTGCGAGACGATCATCTCGAGGCCGGGGCTTTGATCCAGCTGCGCCAGCACCACGCCGGCGGGTTCGAAATCGGAGGCGAAGTCGGTGAAGGGACCCAGAGTCTGGGAGTTGCCGTCGCCGTCCCGGAGTTCCTGTCCGTCATGGTGCCAGACGTAGACCTCGTCACTGGCCAGGACGATCTCGTTGTCGCCGTCCCCGTCGACATCTCCGACCGCGGGATGGCTGCTGGACTCGAGGCCGTAGGTTACGGGGAATCCGGAGCTGTTGGCGGGCGCGGTCGACTGGGCGATGACCTCCGAATAGGTGCTGGGCACCAGGGAAGAATCGACGGCGACGATCTTGTAGAAGTACTGGGTCAACAGATCGAGGCCCTCGTCCCGGAAATAGGACGTCCCGGCCACCAGGTCCTCGTTCACGCGCGTGAAGGGTCCCAGAGCACTGAGACTGCGGTAGACGTGGTACCCCAGCACGTCGGCCGCCAGTGGCGGATCCCACTTCAAGAGGATCACGTCGGCGCCTTCGGATGTGTCCGTCGTGATGACCGTGGGGGAATCCGGCCGCTGCAGCGTGAAGTCGTGGCGGAACGTCCGCCCGTAGTTGTCGGTGAACAGGATCCAACCCGCGGTGTTCCGCGTGGCGTTGGTCAAGGAAAGGCTGTAGTTCGTACTCCCCGCATTTTCCTCCATGTGTTCCAGCCCGGACCAGGTGGCGAGGCTGTCATAGAGGACCATGTTGAGATCGGAAGTCCTCAGTCGCCCGGTAAGGCCGTCGGCAGTCCCGAAGCCGTAGTTCTTCAGGTTGACGGTCAAGACCAGGCGTTCGGTGCTGTCGATCATCCCGTTGCCGTTGCCGTAGGTGGCGTCCTGCCAGTCCAGGGAGACCCCCTCCACCTCGGGGGCCTTGACCGTCACCACGTACCGGGAGGGCACGGTGGAGACGCCGTTGGTGACGTCGAGCCGGAACTCGAGAGTCGTCCCGTCCGCGACACCCGCGTCGAAGGCGACCAGGAAGGGACCGGTGGCCGTGGCCGAACCGAAGGCCGCGACGTTGGGGAAGTTCACCGAGGGGGTCAGGACCGTCGCCCCTGGGTCGAGAGGGGTCAAGGTGCCGGTGAGGTTGCTCAGGGCCCCTCCCCCGGTCTCGAGGATGGTCGCCGTCAGGGCGACGGTCTCGCCGGATTCGATCATCCCGTTGCCGTTGCCGACGCTGCCGACGGAGCCGTTGTCGGCCACCGCCATGGCGTCGAGGGCCACGTACGGGGTGGCCGCCGTCACCGGAATGGTGGCCGTGGCCAGGGCCAGGTTGCGACCGGAAACCTTGAGGACGGCTGAGCCGGTCCGGCTGGCCAGGAAATCGAGGGCGACCTGGCCCAGGGCGTTGGTGAGGCCCATCGTGTAATCGACGCCGTCCATCTCCAGACAGACCAGGGCGCCGCTCACCGGCGACCCGCCGCTGGTTACCGTCACGTTGACGGTCTGCTGCCCCAGATTGAGACTGGCAGGCCTGGACAGGCTGAGGGCGTCGGGAGACGAGGTCCAGATCGGCAGGGAAGGATCGCCGATGAGGCTGTAGTTCTCGAAAGTCCAGCGGTCCACGTAGTTGTTCGTCGTGGCCCCGATGAACGGCAGACGGCTGAGGGCCATGACCCGGCCGACCCGGAACTCCCCGTGGCAGTAGAGCTGCTCGAAGAATTCCTGCTGGTAGTTGTTCGAGTTGTAGGGGAAGGCGGCCCGGGCCGAACCCAGGGAGCAGATGGCCCCCCCGTTGGGGTTCTGGACGAACCGCTCGAGCAGGCAGCTGTTGTCGAAGGCCGCCGAGGCGCAGTTCAGGGCGTAGATCATGAAGAGATGATCGCCGTTGACCAGGGCGTCCGCGTCGGTGGTCATGAAGTTCTGATCGGCGAGGGACATGTTGAAGTAATATCCGTGCCCGATCTGGTTGATGATCCCGTAATGACCCGTGTTGACCGTGTCGATGAAGGCGCGCCTGGTCAACGGAACGTCCCAGGGATTCTCCAGGTCCGTCTCGTACATCCGCATGTATTCCATGTCGGTGCAGGGAATGATCAGATCCTGGACCTGCTGGTGGGCGAACTGGGCGCCGTCGAGGCTGATGTAGCCCTGCACGTCGAAATCGGCCGGGAAGAGGACCTCGGCTGCGAACAGGACCCGGTCGGGCCAGCCGGCGCCGGCGGGGGTCGCTTCGTAGGCGATGATCTTGTCCACGAAGGTCGCGGCCTGGGCCAGGGTGCTGACGGTGGCCCGCCCCACGTAGAGTTCCTCGGCGAAATCGCACTGGTCGGCCAGGTCCGCGCCGGCTGCGGGCTCCCCGTATTCGGAGTTGGCGTTGGCGTTCCAGTTCCCGTCCAGGCAGGCGAAGTAGAGGTCCACGGGAATCAGGGTCGAACCGACCGTGGGATAGTAGCTGTTGTCGACGTAACGCGGCGGGAGGATGTCGGTGTCGCCGCCCAGCAGCAGGTACTCCACACCCCACATCTGGTAGGCGTCCCGGGCGAACATCCGCATGGTCTCCTGGATATCCGCTCCGTTGCGGTAGTTGGCCGCGATGTACTCGCGGGTCACCACCACCGTCGGCAGTCCCTGGGCCGTCTTGTGGTCGGCCAACCGCTGGAATTCGGATTCCAGGGCCTCGCTGGTGATGATCAGGTAGCTGACCCCGCTGCCGCTGAGGCTGGGGGTCGCGGTGGGCTGGAATCCGCCCTTCTCCGCGGTTACGACCTGGCCGTTTTCACGACGGTAGGAAGCGAGCGCCTCGGGATTGGCGACGAGACTCCCGAGGATCTCCGCGTTGGCTTCCGCCTCACCGGGCACGAAGCGTTCGCGGCGGGCGTGATCAGGGGCCTCGAGGCGCCCTGCGAGCACGGCCTTGACGGCGTAGGCGTCCAGGAATTCCAGGGCGGCGCCCTCGCCGCCTGTGACTTCACGGACCGGGTAGATCTCCACCGCGACCAGCTGGTAGCCTCTCCAGAGGTGGCTCCCCTGGAAGGTTCCCCACTGCGCCGGGAACACCGCCCCGGATTTCTCCATGGTGGTGGTCATCACCGCTTCGCCGGAATCGGTGACCTGGGGGGCGGCGACCGCGAGGGGGCCGGCCAGCTTCTCCCTGTGCGTCCTCAGGGGTTCGACCTGCAGGGAGACCACTTCCTGGTCCATGGGAACCAGCAGGAGGATTTCCTTTACCGGCACGTTGGGCAGACCAGGCTGCCCGAGTTCCCGGGTTCCGGGCATCACGGGCACGGGTTTGCCTGAAGCATCCTGGGACCAGGTCAACTCGTGGGGTGCGAAGGAGCCCTCGAACAGGACCTGTTCGTTCCCGGCGGCCGCCAGGGCGGAAACCGACCAGAACAGGCAGAGGCAGAGAAGGAGGGCCGACTTGAGAGTCTGGGGGCGAACTCCTGAAGAGATCATGCAAGGCCTCCGGAGGAACCGGCCACGACGGCGGGACCGTCGCGGTACCGATGAATGAAAAACAAGTGAGGATATGATCCTCAGGGTCATGTTCCTGTTGTTGTCGGTCCTGAACCTGCCCACCCCTGGGGGGTTCCGCAGGTATTGCTGCGCAATAGCTAAGTGTGCCCGGGAGACCTCCCGCTTAGTTTGCAACCATGACCCTGCCGATTCATTGAACGTGCTGCTGGCTCCAACATAAGACTATACCACAGATCCCATTCGTGGTCAATGAATCAAAATTAGGCAGTTTATCTTGATTTTAACTGTTCATGGTAAAAAAATTAATCCCATTTCGTCACAAATCCATGCCCCGCAATGATTAATCGAGTCGTCGGCAAACAGGGCCCCCCCGAGGCGGCGATCAGCGGGGTATCAGCAGGACAGCTCCGGCGGGCACGAGGAAGAACCGCGAACCAGGGGGCTCTTCCCCGGCCTGCCGCTCCCGTTCTCCGGCATTCCCCGGATCGACGGCCAGGATCCTTCCCGAACGGGTCCCGTTGCGGAGAACCAACCAGGGTCCGCGGACGCAGCTGCTGGTGCCGTTTCGCATCAATCCCGCGATTTCGATGTCCGTCAGGTAGATGGGAGCGAGGTCGCCAGGACCATCGAGTTCCGCGAGAAGATCTTCCAGCGCCTCGAGGCCGGCGCGGATGACCCGGGGGTCGGTATGGACGAAGTTGATCCGGTGCGATTCGACCACCGCGGGGGACCCGGCCGCCCAGGCGCGCTTCACCTCCTGGGCGCAACGGAGGGCGACGGCTCCGGGATCGGGGAACTGGACCGGTTCGAACCGGCAGTTACGTTCCAGATAGACCCTTCCCGGGAACAGGATCCGGTCGAGTCGCTGGTCGACCAGTTTGCGGATCCGGGCCACGGTCCCCCACTCCCGGCCGACGTAGCGCTGTTCACGCTTGGCCTGGATGACCCTCACCCCTCTGCTTACCCAGAGACTCTCGCAGCGACGGTCCCAGGTGTAATCGGGGGCGATGATCGATCCGACGGGACGGCCGAAAGCCGAGGCGAATCGGGCCAGCCCGGCATCCAGTTCGGCCTCGAGTTCGGCGCGGCTCCGCCAGGGCCCGAGCTCCCGAGCTCCTTCGCTCCCGGGAAAGAGCATGATCCCCCTGCGGGCCGCTTCCGCGGCAATTCCCATCGAGGCGACGGACTCGATGCGGCGCAGGGGATCGTAGTGCGTGAAGGCGTGGTACTCCGGGTACCAGAGTCCCATTCCGATGGCCTGATCGACGGCTTCCGGCAATCCCGGGCGGACGTAGCGCGGAGAGAATTCGGGCCAGTCGTACCGGATCCAGCGGCCTCCCCGGGCGCCGTCCTCCCAGGACAGGGAACCCATGACGTAGTTGGGCTGCCACACGGGCGGCAGACCGTCCCGCCCCCTGGCCGCCGCAGCGAGAACCCTGGTCAGGGCCCCCACCTGCGCGCTGTCCTCCAGGGTGCTGCCCCAGTACACGTCGGGAAAGCGACCCGGCGCCAGGGCGTCCCGGTCGAGCCCCGACAAGGCCTGGGCGTCGGGCAGGAAACCCGCCAGTCCCCAGTCGTCGCTCTCGAAGGCCACCGCGCGCAGGCTGCGCCAGTCCACCGCGCTCCGGTCCCGTCCGGCCAGGAAGATGGCGCCGGTCGCCAGGATGACTCCCAGGCCCAACGCCCCGATCAGGCCGGCGGTCCGGGTTCGGCGTTTCATCGGCGCGTCTCCTTCGTGGCCATGAGCCACCAGAAATCCCCGTACTCGAGGCCGTGGCGTTCCAGGGACCGGAGCAATCCGGCCACCGGCCCGGATTCGGCCGGCGAACCCGCAGCAAGCATGGTCGCCACGGCGCCGCTGTCGGCGGGCCACCGGTTGGGCGCGAGGCCCCAGGGTGCATCGGTCACCCAGGGCCGCTCCTTGAGCAGGGAACGGAAGGTCTGGACGGTGACCAGGGGCCCCCGTCGCCGTGGATCGAGGCCCGCGAGCAGGTCCTGGAGATAACGGTAGTTCCGGCTCGCCGGGGATCCGGCGCCGGGTTGATCCTCCAATATAAGGAGGGTTCCCCCGGGCCGCAGAACGGATTCCCAGTGATCGAGGAATGCGAGATCGGGATCCTGGACCAGGAGGTGCCGGACCAGGTTGCCGGCCAGGAGCAGGTCCAGGGAGGAACGAGGGAAGGGCAGGCCGCGGGCGTCGCCGACGATGTGGACCTGATCACCCCTCAGGGGACCGAGACGATCGAGCCCGAAGACGGGAAGCCCCGGGCGGCTGCAGAGTGCGCCGAGCAGGCCGTCCCCGCAGCCCAGATCCAGGGCGCAGGCGCCCCCCACGGCCGCCAGGGCGTCGAGTCTAGCGTTGCAGATCCCTGGCAGAGGGGAGAACGGCATTGTCGGCGGATCCCTTCCCGGATCTGGTCGAAGGCCCGGACTTGGGCACCGGCAAATCCTCCACCACGGCCTCTCTGCCTGTGGTCCCCTCGTAGATCAGGCCCTTGGCCAGATCGGCCTTCTGCCGCTCGCTCTGGAGGTCGATGATGTCCGCCACGTGCTGGCCCATCCGGCCGGTCATGGCGTCCAGGCGGTCGTCGAAACCGAGGGCGTAGGAGATCTCGGTGAAGAGATCCAGGCCGTGCTGCCGGTTCTGGAGGTGGCGCAGGGCGCCGAGCTGACCCGCCCACATCCAGAATCCCATGGCGGGAAGCCCCAGCCAGGCTGCACCGAGGAAGTCGCTCAGAGCGAACAGGATGGTCCCTCCGGTCACCAGCAGCAGGCAGAACACCGCACCCCGCGGAGAGAAGCCCAGCCGCAGCAGGCGATGATGGAGGTGGAAGTCGTCGGCCAGGAAGATCGAGGTGCGCCGGCGGTAACGGCGCAGGATGGTGGTTCCGGTGTCCCAGATGGGGACGATCATGGGAGCCAGCAGGACGGGCAGGGAAATGCCCATCTTCTGGCTCAGGTTCAGCATCAGGCTGGCCAGGACCAGGCCCATCCACATGCTGCCGCTGTCGCCCAGGAAGATCTTGCGCGAACTGATGTTCCAGTAGAAGAAGGCCACGGTGGCTCCGCACAGGGTGGCGGCGAACAGGGTGGAGTAAAGCTCGCCCACAGCCAGGGAAATCACGACCAGGGTCAGGCCGGCGAGGATGCTGATGCCGCTGGCGAGCCCATCCAGACCGTCGATGAGATTCATGGAATTGATGAATCCCAGGTACCAGAACATGGTGAAGGGCCAGGCCCAGCCCCCCAGGTCGATCTGGCCGAGCCCCGGCAAAACGACGGAATCCAGGCGCTGGCCGAAGATCATCAGCACCACGATGACCAGGAGCTGACCGTAGAGCTTCTTCTCGGCATGGATGCCGAACCGGTCGTCCCCCACCCCGAGGGCGAGGATGGCCACTCCGGCCCCGATCAGGATGCCGAGCCATGACCAGGGCAGTTCCGTGTGCAGGATGACGTTTTCCAGGAAGAACAGCGCACAGAAGAACGTGATGAAGATGGCCATGCCCCCGGTGCGGGGCACGGGTTCGCGATGGGGGCGCCGGTAACCGGGGTGGTCGACGATATCCGTGAGGAAACCCAGATTCCGGAAATGGGGCTGGACGAGCCACGACATCAGAAAAGCTGCCGCAAATCCCAGTGCTGCAACAATCCCCAGATCCACGGTTCCTCCTTGAGGGGTGCATCCTGAAGTGCATGGCCAAACACGGCAAGTGATTCCGAAAACTCAAGCTATCTCAAGAATCCTGGCCGGGCAATGAAAATATCCGCTATGCACCGGCCAAATTCAAGGACCGGTCTCGCCGGCCACCTGGAGATAGGTCTCCGCAGTCCGGGCCGCAGTTTCCGCCCAGGTCCACCTCGGAGCCCGTGCCAGGCCCCGTTCCGAAAGTCGGCGGCAAAGGCCGGAATCGGTGGCCAGCAACAGGATGGCGGCCGTCAGGTCGGCCCGGGAATCCGGATCGACGGCCAGGACCGCATCTCCCCCGACCTCCAGCATGGCCCCCCGGGCGGACGTCAGGACGGGGCAACCGGCGGCCATGGCCTCGAGGATAGGAAAACCGAATCCCTCGTGGAGCGACGGGAACAGGAGGGCCCTGGCTCCCCGGTAGAGCCCCCAGAGAGCCTCGGGACCACAGTAATCCCGCACCTTGAGCTTTCCGGTCGCCTGCAGATCTCGGATCCTGGTCCGGAGCTCGCCGTCCCGCCAACCCCTGGCCCCGACAAGAAGCAGATCGGGGGCGGGACCGCCCCCTGACCGGACCGCGGAGGCGGCCAGGAAATCCGCGTAGGCAGCCAGCAGGTTGTCCAGGTTCTTCCGGGGTTCCAGGGTCCCGACGAAGAGGAAGTATCCTTCATCATCCGCCGGCCTCCCGGGAAGGTCGCGGTCCTGCTTCCAGACCCAGGACGGCGTTCCGAAGGGCGTGACGACGACCTTGCCGCGGGTGCCGGGGTGCAGGCGCATGACGTCCCCGGCGGTGCTCGTGCTGTTGGTGAGGATCCTCGCAGCCCGGCCGAGCGACGGCCCGACCATGACCCGGTAGTACCACTCCCTCGTGGTTTCCAGGAGTCCTGGATAATCCTGCCAGGCGAGGTCGTGGACGGTGACGATGCTGGGGCGGCGGGGGCGCAGCGGCGCGATGAACTGGAGGCTGTGGAGGATGGTCGCACCCAGTTCCGTCACCAGCCGCGGCACCTGGATCTGCGTGAACATGGCCTTGCGCAGGGTTCCCCCGGCGGCTCCGGGACAGAGCCGGACCCGCCACCCGTCGGCCCCCGAGACCTCGGCGAAGGGCCCGGCCTCGGTCGCCAGGACGGTGAAATCGCAGCCGCGGTCGGACGCCGCAAGTGCCGCGGTCAACTCCAGGATGCTCCGACCGACCCCCGTCGGTTGCGGCCCCACCAGCAGGGCGTCGAGAAGGACGTGCGGACGGCGTGCCATCAGGCAACCTTCCCCGCTGGCGGAGCGGCGGTCGTCCCGGCCTCCCGGATCGCGGCGAGCCACAGGCCCAGGGCCACCCAGATGTGGGGCAGGTTGTACTGGGAGAACGTCGCCAGTTGCAGCCAGACCCCGGCGGCCGCCGCTCCGGTGATCAGCAGGCGCCCGCCACCGGGCTCTCCGGTCCGAAGATGGCGGCGCAACCCGTCCAGGAATCCCCGGACAGCCTCGCCGAAACCCCAGGCCATGGCGGCGAAGCCCAGCAGGCCGGTCTCACACAGCACCGCCAGATAGAAGTTGTTGACCACCGGCCAGGTGAACTGGCTCTGCAGCCCCAGGGGATCGACGAGTGCGGGGAAGTGCCACACGAACTGCCCCCAGCCGATCCCGACCACGGGACTGAGGAGGAAGGCCCGCCAGGCGGCCTGCATGCTGAAGACCCGGGTGAGATTGGACCAGTCCTGGCGGGAAAAGCTCTGGGCCAGACGCCGCAGCACCAGGCCCCCGTCGGCCCACAGGCCGACCGCGAGCAGACCGAGAACGACCAGCAAGACAGCAACCAGCATCCGACGGCCCGGACTCCGCGGGGAGGTCCGTTCCCCGCGATCCGGACGGAACACAGCCCAGAGGGCCGCGACGGCGGTCCATCCCGCCAGGGCGGCGAGCCACGCTCCCCGCGACCAGGTCAGCACCAGCAACAGGAAGAGCAATGCGGCGACGATCCCGGCGACGGCGGCACGCCAGCGACATAGCATGACCATGGGCAGCGCGAGCAGGAGGAAGTTTCCCAGGTACAGCGGTTCACAGGCGGTCCCTCGCAGCCGCGGGACGGGCTGCAGGGCGTTGTCCAGGTAGAGCTGTTCAGAACCCGCCAGGATGGCGGGATTCGAGGTGAAGACCGCATCGGTCCGGGCGAACCAGGCGGGCACGTCCCCGAAGGTCGCCTGTTGCAGGGCGCCGTACCCGGCCTGGACCAGGGCGCCGGCGACGATCAGCCTCGCGGTCCACCGCCATCTGGCTTCTCCCCTGGTCCAGAGGGCGGGCCAGAGGCAGAAAACGCCCATGATCCCCAGCTGGATGCATTGCCGCAGATACCGGGGCACGGTCACGGAAGCGGGCTCGGTCGAGGGCGCGATGAGGATGCCCAGCGCCGAAAGCAGGAGGGCCGCGGCGAGGGCCGCGATCACCAGCCGCCCCCGAGCCCCCAGTGCCGAGGAACCGGAGGACCCCCGCCTCCAGGTCGCTCCCCAGAACAGGGTCCCGGCCGCGAGAAAGGCCCACGAGGGCTGCAAGCCGGCGCCCCAGTCCCGCCCCGTCGCCAGCACCAGGACCCCCACCCCGATGAAGGGCAAGGTCGCCAGGCTGGCGCCGTAGCAGAAACGCGCGGCCGTGGCCGCCCTCATCCGTCGCTCATCCTTCTACGGTGCAGGTTGACCCTCCGCATGAGCACGACCACCAGGAGGATGATCCCGGCCAGCAGGAGGAAGCCTGCCCGGGGATCCCCAGGTGAGGACTCCTTCCGGGGCGGGGCCCGGTACCTCAACTGGGGCCCCCTGATCTCCAGGGTCCCGGCCGAGGCCAGCAGCGACACCGTCCCGTCCGTCATGAGCAGGGGTTCGTCGATGGCGAAAGATCCGTCCCGGAAATCGAGGCGTCCGCCGGCGCCGCTGCCCGACAGCCCTCCCGAGACGGTCACCCCGAGATCGAGGGCCCCGTAGGGTTCCGGGACGAGGGTGTCCGGCAGGACGAGTTGCCCGTCGGGCCAGACCAGGGACCGCTGTCCCGCGGCGGGGCCATCCCGCCACTGGAAGGACGCCGACGAATCCCTCGCCCCCATGATGATGAGGAATCCGGACCGCCCGAGTTCGGTGCCGGCGGACGCGGGCTGGCCCATGACCGACGAGGCCGCCACGATCAGGGCGCCGAGGCCGAGGGCAGCCGGAAGGCCGGCCGGAAGATGTCCAAGAAGGTTACGCAATCCTGATCCTGCTGGGATGCGAGGCGTCTTGCGGCCGGGAGGTCCGGCCCAGCGTCGGTCTTCGCCAAGCTATAGGTGCGCACGGCCCCGGGTCCACCACAATTTCTCCACCAGGGGAAGTCCGGAGTCAGCGAGATGGCCAGGGCACCAGTTTCCGGAGCAGTTCGATCAGGGGGCCGTCCACGACCGCGGAAGGCGGCCCCGCCTCACTCCCCAGGTGGACCTCGCAGGTGGGGATTCCGGGCGCCACACTCGAGGCGAGTGCCCGCCAGGATGCATGGCGATCATCACCGGGGGCGCCGCCGGGCCCCGGGACGCTTCGAGGCGCGCCCCCCCCCGGCCCAGGCAGGAAACCTTCCGGGCAGACCACGAGTCCGACGCCCTCGGCGCCCAGGACCCGCACCAGGCGGCCCATCCGCAGGGCCGCCGACCTGCTGCCCAGATCCCGGGAACCCAGGCACCAGACAAGATGCGTACAATCCGGGCCGCCGCCCATGCCGGCGGCCGCCAGGCCCTCCCAGGAGCCGAGTACGGGATCGCCGACGGGACCGAAATTCTCGACGACGATCAGGCAACCGGAGGAAGTAGCGGCCCGCCCGGATTCCCTGGATCGAGGAGAGAACAGGCGGACGCCGTCGGGCATGGGGGGCGAGAAATCGGCTCCGGACAGGTACGCGAGGGCCGAGTGGGTCACACCCGGGGGTTCGGCCAGGCCCACGGAAACCTCGTCGGCCGGCCACGTCGCCAGGGCGCCGACCAGGCGACCGGCGATGAAGGACGACAGCAGTCCCTGTCCCCAGGAGGCGACTCCCAGCCGGAACCTGGACCCGGTTTCCTCATCCCCCTCCCGGACCAGGAAATGGTGCGCGATGCTGGCGATGTGATGCCGGTCCGCGTCCCCGACCCCCGCCCGGAGCCCCTGGCGATGTCCCTTCTCCACGTTGACGCTCCCCGGACGATGCTCAGACGACGACCAGGCTGTTGGCCCCTCCGAATTCGTTGGCGACGGTCTGGCTGTTGTGCGGGTCCGGCAACCAGGTCCCGTCCACGATGAACCGGTACTGGTGCTTGCCTGCCTCGAGGGTCAACCGGCATTCCCACATCCCGTCCGCACGGCGCTCCAGGGGCAGCCCCTGGGCGGACCAGTCGCAGAAGGAGCCGGTGATCCGCACGTTCCTCGCGCGCGGGAAATCCGCCTCGAAAAGGACCCCCGATTCGCTGACCTGCGGCCCGTGCAGCAAGGCCGTCCAGTGATCGATGGCGTTGATCTTCAGATCGACTTCCTGATCCGTGATCTCCCTGGCCAGCACCTGGAAGTCGTGAGCCCCCCGCGACTGGGGATCGTGCCGGATCACGGGCAATCCCGAACCGGCCGCCTCCCGGAACCGGACCGTGTGGTGGATGATGGTGTCCAGCAGTTCGCGGCCGTAGACCTCCTCGAGTTCCTCCATGATCTTCCGGACGAACAGGGGACGCGTGTCGAAGTTGGACATCAGGACCTGGGGAACGAGGTCGTGCCCCCGCTTCTCGCGGAGCACCGTCAGCGTTTCCCGCATCTTGCGGAGGGCCTGCAGACTGTAATAGCTGGGATCCACGGGGATGATGACCTCGCCGCTGGCCAGAAGGGCGTTGAAGGTCAGGAGGCTGACGCTGGGCGGGCAGTCGATCAGGATGTAATCATAAGGCATCGCGCTGCGGCGAAAGCAGTTGCGCAGCCGCTGATCCTTGTCCGGATCCCGGGCGAGGGCCTGGTCCACGGCGCTCAGTTCGATTCCGGCGGGGACCAGGTGGAGCTGGGGACCGACATCCAGGAAGGCGTCCTCGACGAGGATGTCCGTGGTCAGGTAGAGGTCATAGGTGCTGAGGGTGAAGTCCCGTTCCCGGATGCCGAAAGCCAGCGTGGCGTGCCCCTGGGGGTCGTTGTCGATGAGGAGGACTTTCTTGTCGAGCTGGGCGAGGGCGGCGGCGAGGTTGGTCGAGACGGTTGTTTTCCCACAGCCCCCTTTCTGGTTGGCCAACGCGATGACTCTCATAGCGAATCCTTTCGACCATAGAATCCATCGGGCCGGACCGATCCCCGGTCCGGACAATCTATCGCGAAAGGGCGGTCGCAACCGACCGGAGCCGGGCCGCAGCCGGAGCCTGTTGCCGGGATCATACCTGCCGATCGATCCCTGTCAACACCCCATTAAGGGTTCCTTTATTAAAATTCAATGGGCCGCCAGATAATAGAAGACGGCCCCGAAAGCCACTCCACCCACGACTTCACCCCACGTGTGCCCGAGGAGTTCCCGCAGTCGCCGACCGGCCA
>JAHJTW010000034.1 GCA_018829565.1 bacterium
AGTCCAGCAGGGTCGGGGACAGGTCCAGGAGGGAGGCCGGCTCCCTGCGCCGGACCCCTGCGGGCACCCCCGGTCCCCACGCCAGCCAGGGCACGCCCAGGACTTCCCGGAACAGGGAATGCCCGTGCCCGATGCCGTGGATGCCCCTCGGGTCGTGATTCCAGCGGCGGGAGAAGTCCGCGTGATCGAGGAATTCCTCCCCGTGGTCCGAGAAGACCGAGACCAGGGTCCGGTCGGCCATCTCCCAGCGCTCGAGCTGATCCTGGAGGGAGCCGATGGCCCGGTCCACCTGGTGGATCGTGGCGTCGTAGACGGCGAGCTTCAGGGCCAGGGCAGCGGCGACGTCCTCGGCCGGGGGCCACGGGCCCGACCCCAGGGCCGGGGCCGGATCCTCTCCCCACCGTGCCAGGCCCCTGAGGAAGGCGGGATCCGGACGCCCGGCAACCGGAAGGAAAACGTCCAGGTCGGCGGGGGCCGGGGTGGTGGGCTCGTGGGGATCGTTGAACAGGACGAAGCAGAAGAAGGGTCGGTCCCCGTGGCGGCGCATCCAGTCCAGGGCCGTCCGGGCCAGATCCTGGGCCGGGAAGTTCAGGTACCGGTGGTGGTCGAAGCTCTCGGCGAGGCCGAAGGCGAAGAACTGATTGGAGTAGAATGCCGCCGTCCGGTATCCCTGCCGGCGCAGGTGGGCGGCGAGGGTCACCACCTGCGGGTCGAGCCGGTGCGGAGGCTGGCGGTCCATGTTCCGCTCGGCTCCGGCCAGGTAGGCGCCGTGGAGGCCCGGCATCAGGCCCGTCAGGGCGCTGCTGAACGAGGGCAGGGTCCAGGGCGCCGGCGCGGTGACGTCCAGGAAGGCCGTGCCCCGGCCGGCGAGTCCGTCCAGACGGGGGCTGGTGGGGCTGCCGTGTCCCGCCAGACCAAGGTGGTCGGCGCGCAGGGTGTCCACCCCGACCAGCAGGAGGTTCGCCGGCCCTGTCCGGCCCGGATCCAGGCGGGTCGGCCGCCAGGGGCGGGCCAGGCGGCCGGACAGGCTGTGCAGTCCGGCCTGCCAGGTCTGCTTGCGGATCAGGGAGGCGAAGGGATCACTGGCCATGGGTCGCTTCCGATCATGCCCGGCCCCGGCCCAGGGGCCGAAAAAGCACGAAAAAACAAGGGTTTCTGGACACCGGACCATCGCGCCGTTACTATGGGACGCATGGATCTTCTGAACTATACAATAGAAACTGCATTCCTTCCGCACCTCAAGTGTGGAAGTCTCGAAGACGCCGTCCGGGGTCTGATCTCAGGCCTGGCGGCCGCCCAGGTGGTGCCCGAAACCGATTCTCTGGTCGCCGAGGTGATGCGCAGGGAAGAGGAAGGCAGCACGGCCGTGGGGGGCGGTCTGGTCATTCCCCACGCCCGCCTGGGGGCGGTGGACGACGTGCGCATCGCCGTGGCGACCCTTGCCGAGCCCCTCGACCTTCCCACCGACGACGACCGCCCCGTGGACATCGTCATCCTCCTGCTCGGCCCCGAGGGGGACCCCCGCAAGATGCTGAGGGTCCTGGCCCGCCTGGCCCGCCTGGTCAAGCAGGACGACTTCCTGCAGGGACTGCGGGAGGCCGGCACCAGGACCGATCTGCGGTCGGCCTTCGCCCTGGCGCGCTGATCCTCCCCCGAATTTTCTCCGCAGGGATCAACGGTATTCCCGGGCTTGAATGTGGGCTTTCTGGGAGTTATTCTCCATCTTCTACACCGCAATAACCCTCACCTGCCTGCATCGTCCATGCGGGCATGAATTCCCCTCGAAGGGAGCGTGACTCCATGTCCCGAATCGGATGGAAGAACCCGGACAGGCCGCATGGGGCCGGCCGGGCGCTCGAGACGGCCGTCCTGGTGCTGGTCGCTCTGGGCGGGGCCCTGGCGTCCTCCGGCGCGGCAGTGGCCGCGGTGGCGGATCACCTGATCCTGGCCGAGATCCAGACCCTGAACAACGAGGATTCACGGCGCCCGCTGGCCAGCGAGTACATCGAGATCGTCAACCCCACCGGGTCGGCGATCGACCTTTCCGACGTCTACCTGTCCGATGCCATCTACGCTCCCGGCGCCCAGTTCTACTGGCGGATCGCCGAGGGCGACCCGAGCGGGACCACCGCCGGCGGCGGGGCCTTCGCCGACTTCCACGCCCGGTTCCCCGCCGGGGCCAGCATCGCCGCAGGAGACACCATCGTCATCGCGGTCGGCGGCGGCAGCGGCAAGTACTTCGCCGCCTACGGCAAGCTCCCCGACTTCGAAGTCTACGAGGACGGGACCGCCCCGGACCAGGTGCCCGAACTGGTGGAGGCCTTCCCGGGCTCCATCGCGGCCGACCTGGGGCTTGGCGGTAATTCCCCGACCCTGAGCGACAGCTACGAGAGCCTGATCCTCTATTCCTGGGACGGCGAGAGCGACCTGGTCACCGACCTGGACTTCGCCTTCTGGGGCAGCAGCGGCAGCTTCAGCAGCCAGTTCAACAAGGACGGGGTCGTGGTGGGGGCCTCCACCTACAACGCCGACACCCCGCCGGCCGGCCAGCAGGCCATCACGACCACCACCCTGGTCGCAGGGCAGTCCTACATGCGCGTCAGCGCCGACGAGGGCACGGAAACCGGCAGCGGGGGCAACGGCCTCGGCGGGGACGACGAGACCAGCGAGAACCTGGGGACGACCTGGCAGCCCGCCGCCGACCAGGATCCGGCCATGCCGCCGGCTTCGTTCCATCCCTCCGCTCCGATCATCTCGGCCCACGGGGCCACCCCCGGCGCCCCCTACGCGGGCCAGGAAGTGACGCTTTCGGTGACCGCGATTTCCTTCTCCGCCCTCAGCGGGGTGACCTTCCACGTGGCCTACGATCGCGGACCGTACAACCCGGTGACGGGGACCGGCGCCGGCGGCGGCGTGTACACCGCCACGCTGCCCGGCAAGCCCGAGGGCACACACGTTGCCTGGTATGCCGTGGCGACCAACGTGGGCGGCCGTCAGGACGTGACCCCCGCGTGGGGCCAGGGTTCGCCATACGAGTGGACCGTCACCGCCGAGCCCCTGCCCACCGAGGATCCCGACAAGCTGCTGCTGACGGAGATCTGCACGCTGGGCACCGAGCAGGAGTTCGTGGAGATCTACAACCCGAACGCCTACGCGGTCGACATGAGCGACTACTATCTCACCGATGCGATCTACAGCCCCAGCAGCCAGTACTACTGGCGGATCGCCGAGGGCAATCCCGGCCTGAACACCGTCGGCGGCGGCGCGTTCGGCGACTTCGAGGCGCGGTTCCCCGAGGGCTTCACCATCGCCGCCGGGGACACCATCGTGGTGACCTGCCCCGGCAGCACGGCCTTTTCCGCCAACTTCGGGTTCCTGCCCGACCTGGAGATGTTCGAGGACGACGCCTTCCCCGACAACGTGCCGGACATGGTTCCGGTCTGGACGAACGGGGTCTACAACAGCATCGTCGGCGACGGGTCGCTGCCCGGCCTGAGCAACGCCGCCGAGATCGTCATCCTCTACCACTGGCGGGAAGGCGACGACCTGGTGACGGACATCGACGTGTTTTCCTGGAAGGACCCCTCGTCGACCACCACCAGCTTCTTCTTCGACAAGACCGGGGTGACGGTCGGCGGTTCGACCTACGGTCCGGACACCCCCGTCGGCAGCCAGCATCCCTTTGCCGTGCAGCTCCAGTTCGGGCTGTCGTACCAGCGGACCGACGTGTCCGAGGGCAACCAGACCCAGGGCGCCGGCAACGGCGTGGACGGTCGCGACGAGACCAGCGAGGACTTCAACGCCACGTTCACCGACCAGAACCCGGTCGACCCCTCCCGTCCCCGGAGCGGTTCCTCGGGCGGGGAGGGCGGCGCCGAACTGGTGGTGGAGGCCAAGACCTTCATCCCCACCGAGGGGGAGGTCTTCCCCATCCGCTTCGTGTCGAAGGCCCGCAGCGAGACCAAGCTGCGTCTGTTCGACCTGGAGGGACGGCTGGTGGCCACCCTGTTCGACAGCCGCTTCAACGGCGCGCCCTCGGTGATCCCGGGCGCCTATACGGTGGCGGTCTGGGACGGTCGCGACACGTACTACGAAAGGGTCAAGGCCGGTATGTACATCGCCCACCTCTCGGTGGTCGACAACCGGACGGGCGACAAGGAAACACTGACGGCGCCGGTGGTCGTGGCCACGCGGCTCAGCAACTAGAGAGAGGGTGAGCGATGTTGCGGAAACTGACGATTCTGGCTGTTCTGGCGGCGCTCGGCCTCTCGGCCGCGCCCAGCCAGGCTTTCTTCGAGAACACCGTGATGGACGGCCGCGCCCGGGGCATGGGCGAGAGCGCCGTGGCGGTGCCGGGCGGATCCTACTCCGCGTTCTACAACCCCGGCCTGCTCGCCGGCCGCACCGCAAGCACGGTGGGGGCGAGCTACGTCCGGCCCTTCCGGCTCGACTTCACCGACTTCTTCGCCGTGGGCGCGGCCCTGCCCCTGGGCGGGCGCTACGGTTCGGTCGGGTTCGGTCTGAGCCAGTTCAAGGTGAATCACCTTGATACCGACCTGCTGAAGGAGACCCATGTCGCCTTCAGCCACGGCATCAGCCTGTTCGAGGACTTCCACTCGCGCATCGACATGGGGTACAGCCTCAACGTCTACCAGGTCGAGCAGGGAGAGACCGTCTCGGGTATCGACCCCGGCAGCGACACCGTCCTGGGGGTGGACTTCGGCATGGCCGTCACCCTGCACAAGCGGACGGTCCTGGGCTTCCTGGTCAAGAACCTGAACAATCCCATGATCGGCGTGGACGAGGAGGAACTGCACCGCCGCCTGGTCGCCGGCGTCAGCTACGCCCCCTATGACGGGGTGGTGACGACCTTCGAGTTCGACAACGAACTCGGGGAGGACGTGCAGTACCACGGCGGTGTCGAGATGACCATCATCGAGGGCTTCACCCTGCGCGGCGGCGTGATCACCGGCCCCAACAAGCTGACGGCCGGTTTCGGCTACGAACTGCAGGGATTCTCCCTCGACTACGGATTCGCCACCGGGGGCGGGACCCTCGATAGCACGCATCAGTTCGGTCTGAACTTTGCCTGGGGCGGTGAGGCGCCGTGAGAACAACCCAGATGCCACGCCGGGCCCGCGGCCGCACGCCGCGGATCCTGCCCGGGATGGTTGCCGCGGTGCTGGCGGTCATGCTGGCGGTCGGGTGGCTCGCCGCCCCCGCCGCCGCCGCTCCGCGCCAGGCCCTCGATCTCAACCGGGCTTCCCTGGAAGAGATCATGGCCCTGCCCATTCCGCAGGATCTCGCCCAGAAGATCCACGACCACCGCACCTACGTGCGGTACTTCGACAACGTGTTCGACCTGATGGAGATCGACGGCATGACCACCGAGATCTTCGCCAGGCTCAAACCCCTGGTCTCCACCATGCCCCCGGACGTCAGGGACGCGGGGATCGCGCGGCTTTCCGCCAGCTACCGGCAGGTCCAGCAGTACCTGGGCCAGGAGGGTTCCAGCGAGGGACTTTCGGACGAGTACCTGGACAAGATGCGAAATCCCGAGAACCTCAACGAGATGGACCTGTTCGACCTCATGTCGTACCAGAACGTCTCGCCGGTGGACGCCACCAACATCCTGAAGGCCCGGGAACGCCTCGGCCGTTTCGAGAGCTCGCGTCAGCTCAGGAATTCCGAGGGCCTGCGGTACTATTCGTTCCGCAACCTGCGTGACTTCGTCGTCTACAGCGAGGAAGAGAAGAACATCGATTCCCGCTGGCCCGTCACAGGGTACGTCCAGACGCGGTTCTGGCAGACCCCGTTCTCGGGCGACGACGACGAACTGGGCAGCTTCGCCAGCGGCGCGCCGCGCGGCCGCTACACCGTGGACCAGAAGGCCCTGTACCAGCCCGGCTGGCTCAACAAGGTCCGCTGGAGCGCCAAGGGCGGCTACGTCGGCGGCCTCCTGGTCGACCGGGAATACGGCGAAAAGAACTTCGACGAGACGGCCAAGGGCTTCGTCGGCATCACAGACCGCAAGTTCGGCGATGTGCGCCTGAAGGGCTTCTACGTGGGTGATTTCCGGGTCGCCTACGGCCTGGGCCTGATCATGGACAACACCGACTACATCCACTTCCGGAAGACGGGCTACGGCTTCAACAAGCGCCTGCTCGGGATCCACGGCGATCTGAGCCGCAGCTACGAGTACAACCTGCGCGGAGCCGCGGTCGAGGGCTCCTACGGTCGCGTCAACGGATCGTTCTTCGTGTCGAGCGACCGGAAGGACGGGATCCTCAATCCCGACGGGGAGAGCATCAACCGTTACGTGGTGATGCGTCCCCGACCGGAGGCGGAATGGCTCGAGGAACGCACCGTGGGCGGAGTCCCGAGCTACCTGCGGCGCGACGCCTTCCAGGAAGATATCCTGGGCGGCAACATGAAGGTCATGCTCGCTCCGGGCACCTTCGTCGGCGTCACGGGCTACGAGGCCCGCTACGACAAGCCCTGGCGGGCCGACGAGGCCACCCTGGTGGCGGACACCGACCTGCTGGAGACCCGGGACAACGAGATCTGGAACGCCTACACCAGCTATTACCTCGACGACAACGGCGAGGTGCAGAAGGCCGACTGGCGGCGCATCATGGGTGCCGAGGCCCAGGCCGTGGTCGGCAACATGGCGGTCCAGGGCGAGTACGCCTTCCTTCAGCAGCCGGGCAACGACTTCCTCACCAGCGACAATCCCGACGCCTACATCGTCAACACCTTCGCCCAGTGGGAGAACCTGCACCTCCTGGGCATCTGGCGGGACTACGACGTCGGGTTCGACAATCCCTACGGCCGGGCCTTCAGCAACGACAGCCGTTACGAGATGACGCTGCTGGATTCGCCCTACCGCCTGAACGACGACCTGTACACGTGGACCGAGACCGGCACACCCCAGCCCAAGGCCGAGCGGGGACTCTATCTCGAGACCCGTTACCGGATCAGCCGGGCGTTGACCCTCAGCGGGCTGTCCTTCGACAAGTGGGAACGCAAGGCCGACGGTGCCGACATGATGCGCTACACCCTGAAGGCGGAGTACCAGCCCAAGTTCAACATCCGGTTCCGGGTGCGGCACCGGTACAGCAGCCGTTCGGAGGCCGATCCCAACGACGTGCGGACCTACCGCAACTGGGAGACCCGCTGGCAGATGATCACGATGCTCAGCAACTACAACCGGCTGCAGTTCATGTACATGACCAGCAACGTGATGTTCCCTCCGCGCACCCGCTGGCCGTTCGCCGGCACGCCCGACGCCGGGGCCGGCGATTCGGCCGTCGGCACGGCCGGCATGCCCGCCCAGGCCTTCGAGGTCCGCTACGAGCACAACCTGACGCCGGGAATCGAACTGACCTTCGCGTCCTCGATCTACGACGGCTTCCTCTGGAATTTCGAGGGCAACGCATTCGTCCTGCTCGACGGGACCGGATTCCGCAACTGGTTCAAGATCCAGAGCCGGGACTCGGAGCGGATGCTGTTCCAGCTGAAGGTCACCAGGGATCACAACCTCCCCAAGACCTACGTCGACGTGCGCGATTTCGGCGACCCCCTGGGCAACGAACCCGATGCGGAGTACGCCCCCAAGGATGACACCATCGTCCGTCTGCAGATGGACTACACCTTCTGATAGATCGAGGAGACTGGAGACATGAACACGAATTGCAGGATTTTCAGGGGCCGGGCGGGAGGGCTGTCCGCCCTGGCGCTGACGGCGGCCCTGCTGGCCCTGGCGGTCCCCGCCTGGTCCGTACCCCAGATCATGACCCCCTACGGCGACCAGCTGGGGTGGACGGGCGCCGAGGTCAACTCCATGGGCGGAACGGGCACGGCTCTCTTCCGCGGCGGCTATTCCAACATCTTCAACCCCGCCCTGCTCGCCGACGCGACGGGCTACCGTTTCGACGGCGGCGTGTCTCTCGACCAGCAGCACGAGGACCGCTTCCAGCCCCTGTTCGACGGCTTCGAGTCCTACATCCGGGACGTGGCCATCGCCAGCAACCGGGAGCACTACTTCCAGACGGGCTTCGCCCTGTCGGGGATCTTCGGCTCCGGCGACCGCCCGGTGGCCGCGGCGCTGTCGCTGACCGACCGCTACGCCTTCAACTACACCTTCGAGGAGGAGCTGCGCAATCCCAGCCCCTACATCCCGGCCGCGGGCGAACCCGCCCGGGACCAGGTCATCGAGGAGCGCCGGCGGGAGATCGACGGCACCGTCCGCGACCTCTCGGTCGGCGTGGGGTACCAGGTCCACGAGCGCATCTCGGTGGGAGCGTCCGCCCACTACGCCTTCGGGACCCGGACCGAGGTCAACACCGTCCGTGACCTGGCGACCGCGACCAACAGCTACGACTACCGGGACGAGTTCGACCTGAGCGGCGTGAACTTCACCGTCGGTCTGCGGGGCAAGGTCAACGACCGTCTGGAACTGGCCCTGGCCTGGGACAGCGCCCTCGAGGCCGAAGGCGACTGGACCTCGGACGACTACGAGGCGGAAACGGGCGAGACCACGAGCGGCATGGTGGACGGCTCCTTCAAGTACCCCCAGGCCTACCGGGCGGGAATGGCCTTCCGTCCCCGGACCGACCCGCGGACCGTGTTTACCATGGAACTGGAGTACAAGCCCTGGAGCGAGCTGGAGGACTTCCGGGTGCCAGGGGACGACAATCCCCAGAACCTGGACGACACCATGGACGTGCGGATCGGCCTGGAGCACCTATTCTATAACGGGATGCCCCTGCGCTTCGGATTCCGGCACTTCGACAGCTACGCGGACAAGGAATCCTCGGCCAGCGTCTTCAGCGCCGGCGTGGGCGCTCCCCTGGGAAGCGGAATGGTGTCGGTCTCGCTGGAGCTGAGCAAGATCTCCAGCATCCAGGCCCATCAGTTCCCCTATCCCACCAACTACTTCGGTGACAGCTTCGTCGCCGACCCCATGGCCCGGGTCGACGACACCCGGTTCCGCGTGGGGGCCGGCTACACGGTGGGGTTCTGATCATGCGCAACGAAAGAATCGCGAAGAGCGTCGCTTTGGTCCTGGCGGCCGTCCTGCTGGCGGGACCGGCGGCCCTGGCCGACGGGGACGAGGGGCTGCTGCGGATCCACCTGCTGTGGACCAACGATCTGCACGGCCACATCGCTCCCGAACCGGCGAGGTTCATGAATCCGGAGTTCCCGCCTCCCCTCGGCGGCGGGCCGTCCGCCGCCCGCTACATCAAGGAAGTCCGCGAGAAGGCCGCCGCCGCCGGCGAGGAGGTCCTGCTCGTCGACGTCGGCGACATCTTCCAGGGCACGCCCATCGGGAA
>JAHJTW010000336.1 GCA_018829565.1 bacterium
GGACGAATCCCTCCTCGTGGGGCTGGCGTCGGGTGAATTCGGCCTTCAGCCTCGTCCCCTCTTCCACCTTGACCGTCGCCGAGACGAACCGGTCGGGCGGCACCGGCACGATCACCACCTTGTCGAGGTCGCTGCGCCCGGCGCCGGGCCGACGGCGGGACCAGTTCCGGCGGACCAGCCCCGCCAATTCATCAGGTGTTCCCCGGAACCAGACATGGACGCCGGAAGGGGTGTGGCGGGAGAGGGCGAAGTCGCTCCAGCCCAGGGAAACGTCAGGATTCTGGGGTTCCATGGTCGTGCCTCCGAAATTGTGTTATCCCGGGAATCCCTGGAATTGCCCGCTCCGGACCCCCAGGATCCTAGGCGGAAATCGCCAAAAAGGACACCCCAGGCCGTGAAACACATTTTCGACGGCACGCCTCAAGAGGATAGAATCGGTCTTTTTTTGAGTGAATCCATTCATTTTCACTAAAGATTTCACCAACAAAGACGAAATCCCACTATCAAAGTTGGAAAATCGCCCTTTCCAATTGGTTGCCGGACAAGGACATCGGATGGGAGGGCGCCATGCATAAGATCACCCAAATTTGCTGGGAAATAATCATTTACGGCCTTGCTGTCTTGGTCCTGGGGGTGCTTCCGAACCTTGCGGCCGCCGGGGACACCGAGATCTGCGGGTTCGCCGACTTCGTGGCGACACCCCTGCAGAACGGCGGCTCCCCCAGTCCCTTCGCCATGGGCCAGGCGGAGCTGGATTTCACCCGCAAGCTGGACCCCCACTGGCAGGCCTGCATCGCCGTGGCCTTCGATGCGGAGGCCGAAGCTTTCGGGCTCGGAGCCTGGACCCTCACCTACGCCGTCGAAAGGCATGACGAGAGCTGTTGCGGCTCCCGCTGCTTCGTTCACAGCACCGGCTTCACCGTCGGGCGTTTCGACGTGCCGGTGGGCATCGACTGGCTCGTCTATCCCTCCCCCTCCCGACTCCTGGTCACCGCTCCGGTGGCGGCAGACGCTACCCACGCCGGATGGAACGACCAGGGCTTCCTCGCCCTGTTCGAGGGCAAGCGGTTCTTCGGCGCCGCATTCCTGACCAACGGGACGCTGCTGACCGAGGAGGTCCCCGGACAGGCCGCCGGCGGCCGGATCGCCATCCGCTACCCATGTTGCCTCGAGATCGGCATTTCCGGGGCTGCCGCGTGGAACGTGGACGATCTGCACAGGGCCACATTGAAGGGCGCCGACATCCAGGCCCGGCTGGGTTCCCTGGGACTCAAGGGTGAGTATCTGGAACTGCGGGACGGGATCGGAACGGATGACCTCGGTGTCCGGGCCGGATTCTATTCCCAGGTCCACCTGCAGAGCGGCAGGAACCATGTCGTGCTGCGGTACGGGGCCCTCACCACATCGGGGAACGCTCGGCCCCGTCCCTTGAGCCTGGGTGCGGGGCGGGAAATCGCCCCTGGACTCCAGCTCCGCTGTCAATACGAAGACGATACCGTTTCCAGCGCTGACCGCCTGCTCGTGCAGACGGTCGTTCTCTTCTAAGGAGGGTCGGAATGTTCAAAGCAAAGGGACTGGGGGCCAAGATCATCGGGGGATACCTGGTGCTGGTGGTCCTGATCGCGATCACGGGCGGGGTGGGGTTCAGGGGAATCGACAAGGTCGGCCGCAGCCTGGTCATCGTCGGCGAGGAGGAAGCTCCGGTGGCCGACATGGCCATGGAAATGGTGATCAGCCTCATGGCGGCCCAGACCAGCATGGATGATTTCCAGGCCGCCACGAACGCCCTCGGATCCACCGAGGAAGCGGCGCTGGCCTCCATCCGGACCAACTTCCAGGAGGCCAACGAGGCCTTCGACACGGCCGTCCAGGCCGTCCTGAACGGCGGGCGGTTCGGCGACGTGGAGGTCCAGGCGACCCGGAATCCCGATCTGGCCGTCCTGGTCGAACGCGTGGCCGAACTCCACGACGCGGAGTTCCAGACCCGGGCCCGGGAAATGATGGACCGGGGTCAGGAACTCATCGACCTCAAGAAGGCCAGGGACGCCAAGATGGACGCCCTGGAGCAAGTCGCCGGCCGGGCCACCGAGATCGGCAGCCGGGTCGAAGAACTGGTTTCCGGCGAGATCCGGTCTCTTGCCGATCAGGCGGGCCTGGACGCCGATGCCCGGGCCATCCTGGTCGAGGAGGTTCCCCTGGGGGATCTTGCCAACGAGCTCAAGCTGGCCCTCGCGAACACCCGCATCCTGGTGGAGGAGATCGTCCAGACCACCGATCCCCGTGAACTGGACGCCATCCGGTCCGAATTCGACGCCGAGGTCGAGCACTTCGATCTGCTGGCCGGCCTGATCCGGGAAGGTGGGCAATTCGAGGGGAGGCCCATCGTCCCCACCGACAATCCCCGGATCGTCGCCGCCATCGGGGAGATGGAGGCAGGACACGAGGAATTCCAGGCTGTCGTCGCGGATTTCCTGTCGTCCCATCTGGCCATGATCGAGGCCCACGTGGCGGCAGCGGCGGCCATGGAGGGGCTGGACTCCGCCACGGATCAGGCCGGCGGGATGCTGGAACGGGTGGAAGACCTCGCCGGCGCCAACATGGCCCGGGCCAGGGGTTCCGGCCAGGCCGCCATCCGGATGTCCGTGACCTGGATCATCGTGACCCTGATCGGGGGGGTGGTCCTCGGCCTGACCCTGGGCATCCTGCTGACCCGCAGCATCACCCGTCCCATCAACGCCATCATCCGCAGCCTGACGGGCGGGGCGAACCAGGTCGATTCCGCCTCGGACCAGGTGTCCCAGTCGAGCCAGCTGATGGCCACCGGGGCCGCCCAGCAGGCCGCCAGCCTCGAGGAGACCGCGGCGGCCCTGAGGGAGATGACCGCCGGCGCCCGCAAGAGCGCCGAGGTGACCCGCAAGGCGTCGGCGCGCGCGACCGCGGCGGGAGAATCCGCAGCGGCTGGGCGGAAGGCCATGAACGACATGAACCGGGCGATCGAAAGCATCCAGGACAGCGCGAACCAGACCGCCAAGATCATCAAGACCATCGACGAGATCGCCTTCCAGACCAACCTGCTGGCCCTGAACGCCGCGGTGGAGGCCGCCCGGGCCGGAGACGCCGGCAAGGGATTCGCCGTGGTGGCCGAGGAGGTCCGCAACCTCGCCCAGCGCAGCGCCCAGGCGGCGTCGACGACGACCGAGCTGATCCAGGGCTCCCGGGAGAACGCCGAGAACGGCGTGACCATTTCCCGGGAGGCCGCCGCCATCCTCGAAACCATCGTCGACGGGGTCCAGGAGGTCACCGGCTACATGGCCGAGATCTCCCGCGACTCCGAGGAGCAGGTCCGCCGCATCGAGCAGATCAACACAGCGGTCGACGAGATCGACGCGGCGACCCAGTCCTCGGCCGCCTCCTCCGAGGAGACCGCCGCCGCGAGCCAGGAGCTCAGCTCCCAGGCCAAGGAGATGAAGCAGGCGGTGGGGACGCTGGACGGCTTGGTCCACGGCTCGGGATCCGGCCTGACTCGGTCCTCAGGGAGCGGGGTTTCCCTGTCGCGTGGTGAGGACTGGTCCGATCCCTACGCCGGGATCGACGCCGTCCTCGAGGAAGCCCGGATGCTGGAGGTTTGAATCCCCATCCGCTGACCGAGGGAGGGATCGTCCCTCCCTCTTTCCCTTCCTCATCGCCCCTCCCGTGTATTATCTTCAAAAGTCGTCACCAGCCAACCCCATCCAGTGAGGAACCGTCCATGAGCTACCCGGTCAACGACAAGCAGATCATCCGCGATTGCATAATAGGTGAAGGCACCCGGGTCTGGAACTTCGTCAACCTCTACGAGTGCGAGATCGGGCGCGACAGCATGATCGGCACCTTCGTGGAGATCCAGGCCGGGGTGAAGATCGGGGACCGCACGCGCGTCCAGAGCCACACCTTCATCTGCGAGCTGGTGACCATCGGCAGCGACGTCTTCGTGGGCCACGGAGTGATGTTCATCAACGACACCATGCCCCCGCAGGCCGACCGTGACAAATGGCTGCCGACCGTCATCGAGGACGGCGCCAGCCTGGGCAGCAACAGCACCATCCTCCCGGTGCGGGTGGGAAGGAACGCCGTGGTCGGCGCCGGCGCGGTCGTGACGAAGGACGTGCCCGACGGGGCCGTCGTGGCCGGATGTCCGGCCAGGATCCTGCGGTATCGGGAAGGGTACGGCCCCGAGTAGACCCTGTCCCTCATCCTGGAGTTCGCACATGCGTCCGGTTCCCCTGTTCCTGCTCGTCCTGATGCCGATCACGGTCTTCCTGCCGGCCCCGCTCGCCGGGCAGGAATCCCCTGATCCGGCGGCCGCCGTCGTGACGGAGATCGCCGACCTGGTCGTCAGCAGCGAGGCGGCCGCCCCTCCAGCCACCGGGGTGATGGTCATTCCTGCTCCCGAGATCGAGGCCCAGGACCCCGCCTCCCTGGCCGACATCGGGGGGCTGCTGCCCTCCACCCGGGTCGCCGTCAACAGCCGGGGCGAGTCCTATCTCA
>JAHJTW010000035.1 GCA_018829565.1 bacterium
ACGACCCGGTACAGCCCCGGAGCCAGCACGCTGACCCAGCAACTCGCGCGCAATCTCTTCCTCACCAAGGAAAAGACCATCCCGCGCAAGCTGAAGGAGATGATCCTCGCCCTGCAGATCGAACAGATCTACACCAAGGACGAGATCCTGGCCATGTACCTCAACCAGATCTACCTGGGCAAGGGAACCTACGGGGTGCAGGCCGCGGCCCACACCTTCTTCGGCAAGGACGTCTGGGATCTCGGCCCCGCCGAATGCACGATGATGGCCGGCATGATCCAGATGCCGGAACACTATTCCCCGTTCAAGCACCTGGATGCCGCCTACCGTCGCCGCGCCACCGTCCTGGAGACCATGATCCAGGCCGGCTACCTCACCCGGCAGGAGGCCGAGATCATCGGCGACACCCAGGTGCAGCCGGTGCCCGGGGACCCTTCGGTGCGGGGCAGCGAGGGCTTCGCCGCCTACTTCGTGGAAGAGGTGCGCAAGGAACTCGAGCAGGAGTACGGAGCCGACCGGCTCTACCGGGACGGCCTGCGCGTCTGGACCACCCTGGTTCCCCGGTACCAGGTCTGGATGGAGGAGGCGCTCGAGGCGCACCTGCGCGAAGAGGAGGAACTGCGGGAGTTCGACATGACCCGGGCCCTCTTCGACAGCCTGACGGCGCTGGGCAATCAGCCCGAGCAGGTCTCCTACCTGCAGGGCGCCGCGTTGCTGGAGGACGTGCGGACGGGCGCCATCCTGGGGATGGTGGGCGGGCGTTCGTTCACCGATTCGAAGTGGAACATGGCCACGCAGGCCACGCGCCAGCCGGGGTCCATCTTCAAGCCCTTCGTCTATCTCACGGCCCTGCAGCAGGGCTACACCCCGAGCTCGATCCTGATGGACACGCCCTTCGTCCTGGACACCGGAGTGAGCCTCTGGCGGCCGAAGAACTTCAGCGGGAAGTTCGAGGGCCCCATGACCCTGCGGTACGCACTGTCCCGCTCGGTCAACACCCCCACCGCCAAGCTGTTTCTCGACTTCGGGCTCGCTCCCGTCCTGGAGAACGTCGAGAAGCTCGGCTTCACCACCGAACTGCCGCGGGTTCCCGCCCTCTTCCTCGGGGCCGGCGAGGTCACCCTGCGCGAGGTCGTGGCGGCCTACAGCACCTTCGCCAACCACGGGGTCTACGCGGAGCAGCACCTGATCACGCGCGTCGAGTCCGCCGACGGGGAGATCCTCTTCCAGGTCCGCATCCGGCAGCGGGAAGCGATCGATCCCGCCGAGGCCTACATGATGACCAACCTGCTGCAGACGACCCTGAAGGAGGGGACGGGCCGTGGCGCCCAGTGGCGGGGCTTCACCAGGAGCGGCGGCGGAAAGACCGGAACCACCAACGAGAGCACCAACGCCTGGTTCTGCGGCTTCACTCCCAGCTTCTGCGGCGGGGTCTGGGTGGGTTTCGACCAGGCCGTGCCCATGGGGCGCGGGGCGACCGGAGCCCGCATGGCCCTCCCCATCTGGGCGAGTTTCATGGGCAAGATCGCCGACCGCAAGGGCGAGGAGCCGTTCATCGCCCCGCCGGGAATCGTCGAGCAGACGGTCTGCCTGCGCTCGGGCAAGCTGGCCACCAGCAACTGCGATTCCACGGCGGTGGAAGTGTTCCTGCCCGGCAACTTCCCCCAGGAGGTCTGCGACCTGCACGGCGGGCAACTGCAGGACTTCAAGGGTGTGGACCGGAACTTCCGCAACCTCGACCGCGGGGACGACGAGTTCTGAGCCCCGCGGGGATCAGTCGAGCCGGTCCAGGATCAGCGGCCGCGGTTCCACCGCGGCGTCGGCGAAGACCAGGGCGGCCAGGAGGCGTTCCCCCGCCGACCGGGCCTGGTCCTGCCCGGCGCACAGGACCCGCGCCAGCACGTCACCCCGGGCGATGCGGTCCCCGATCCGGGGCAGGAAATCGATGCCGCAGGTCAGGTCGAGGGGATCCTCCACCTTCCGGCGGGCCCCGCCCATGTCGGCCAGCGCCAGTCCCACCTGGCGGCAGTCCAGGCCCGCCAGCCATCCGTCGCGGGGCGCGGCGACCTCCAGGGCCAGGGGCGCGACCTCCAGCCCGAAATCCTCCCGGTCGGGATCGAGCCGCCCGTCCTGGGCCTTCACCCAGGCCAGCATGCGTTCCAGGGCCTGACCCGAATCCCAGACGCCCCGGACGATCGCCAGGGCCGATTCCCGGTCGGCGGCGATCCCCGCCACCCGCACCATGTCCGCGGTGAGTTCCTCGGTCAGGAGGACCAGATCGGCGGGGGCGCGGTCCCTCCCCCCCGGCCGCAGGGCGTCCAGGGCCTCCAGCGTCTCGCAGGCGTGCCCCACGGCCCTGCCGAGGGGCTGGTCCATGTCCGAGAAGATCACCGACATGCGGCGCCCGTAGGCCCCGCCCACGGCCACCAGGGCGCGGGCCAGGTCCCGGGCCTGTTCCAGGTCGCGCATGAAGGCGCCTGATCCGGTCTTGAGGTCGATGACGATGGTCCGGGGTCCCGCCGCCAGCTTCTTGGACATGATGCTGGCGGTGATCAGCGGGATGCAGTCGACGGTCGCGGTCACGTCCCGCAGGGCGTAGATGCGCCCGTCCGCCGGGGCGATGGACCCGCTCTGGCCGATGATGGCGCACCCCTCGCGCGCCACGATGCCCAGGAACTCCTCGTTGTCCATGTGGATGCGGTACCCGGGGATGGCCTCCAGC
>JAHJTW010000337.1 GCA_018829565.1 bacterium
CGGCCAGAAACCCCAGGGGCAGGAGGCCGACGAGGGACCTCTTCCAGACCTTGCGCAGCCGTGTTTTCACGATCGTCTCCCCGGTTGAAGCCCCGCCTACGGGACGGGGGCGGTGACATCGGCCGATGATAACGCCACCCCGACCGGCAGACAAACCCTGAATGGCTGCGGGTGTTTGGATTCAGCCCTTGAATCCCGGGGTTCCTTGCGCCAATATGGCGGAGCGTTGGAAGCAACGGGCCGGCTGCGACCGGCCACGGACGACAGCATCTCTGGTTCTCGCGCAAAGACGATGGAGCGGTAGCGGAGAATCACCGAACCGGAACCAGCCCGGGTCCGACCGCCTGTCCTGATTCAAGGCAGCGCAAAGTCGTGTCGGGTGCAGGTTCCAGGCCGGACCGGCGACTCACGATCCCAAAGATCGGGTCCATGCCGGGAAAACGGAAGGATCCGGACGGTAACCAGGTTCGGGCCACAGCGGAGAAGAAGGCGGAACCCCGAGGGTTCCGCCTTCTGTTCTTCCGGCGCGGCGGGTTCAGATCTCCGTCAGGGTGAGCGTGTCCAGGTTGAAGGTCCAGCGGTCCACGCCGTCGAGCGAAAGCGTGACCACGGCCGTCCCGTTGAACATCACCTCGACCTCGTGCCGCCCCCCCGTGAACACGATGGGGCCTCCGGTGGGCCAACCGTCCCGGGTCACCACGAGATCCTCGATGGTGAAGACGGCGGAGTAGGCCCCGGCCTCCAGGGTCCCACCGCTGCCCGTCAGGATCTCCGCGCTCTCGTTCAGCCCGTGCGTCAGCGCGGCGATGATGGTTGCGGTGATGTTGAGCTGACCGCCCAGGGGGGTCGTGATGGTCACGCCCTCCGGATAGACGTTGAAGATGGTGACGAACCCGGCCAGGGCCGGAACGGCCGCATGGGTCCCGGTGGGGCTGCCGTTGCGGTAGTCCAGGGCCACGGTGCCGTCGATGTTGTCCGACCCGTCGAAATAGTACTGGTAGGGCGGGTCGGTCTTGGCGGCCGGCCACAGCGAGTAGTCCACGGCCAGGGGCGCCACCTCGTTGACCGCCAGGGCGATCATGGCCGCCTGGTTGGCCGCGCCCTCCTCGGTCAGCGCGGGGATCGGATCGTGAGGCGCCACCGGATCACTCTCGCAACCCCAGAACGCAGCCAGCAGGGCAAGGACGGCCAGGGCCGCCAGGGAGCGCTTGCATTCCTTGATCTTCATGAGCCGAACCTTCCTTCCGGCCGCCGGATGGCGGCCCTTCCGATCAGAATCCCAAGATCAGGCCGGCGGACATCGTGGTGATGGCGCTGCCCTTGGCGATCTCGGCGTTGAGCTTGAGGCCCAGGTCCAGGGTGCCGCCGATGGTCAGGCGGCTGTCCTGGGCGCCGTCCACCTCGAAGGAGATGTCCTGGTCCAGGTCGTCGGATTCGTAGGTGTAGGTGACCGTCATGTCGGAGGATTCGAAGCCGATGCCGCCGTACAGGGTCAGGATCGAGAACTGGCGGCTGGCCGCCACGTAGAACATCGAGGCGTTGGTCTCCAGGACCGTCCCCACCTCCAGCTTCTGGCTGCCGTAGCCGACCATCAGGTCGACCGGCAGGTTCTTCAGGACCTCACCCGTGTTCCACTGCAGGCCCCAGCCGAAGTACTTGAACTTGCCGACGTCCTCGATCTCCACCTCGGGCAGGTAGCGGAAGACCGCCCGCAGGCCCCAGACCCCGCCGACCGAGAGCTCGGGCGTGACCATGGGGACGAAATCGGTCTCCCACAGGCCCTCGAGGCCCTCCTGCTCGAAGACCGGCAGCCCGTTCACGTAACCGATGATGCTGCCCTCCACCTCGTCGCTGCCGAAGACCGTGGGGCCGGTCATGACCACGGTCCCCTCGACGCCGTCGAAATCGGGGTCGAAGACGCCGAGGTCGTCGACCTGCATGACCCGGGTGAAGGTCTGATCCTCGTCGCTCAGCTTGGCCGCCATGCCCTTGACGGCGAACCCGATGGTCAACGTGGTGTGCGGGATGGCCGCGGTGTGGTACATCCCGCTGTTGAGGGACGGCCCGAACGCGTGCAGGAACGGCGACGAATAGGCGACGGCGTACTCCTCGCCGACCTGGCTGAGGGTCTCCTCGAGGTCCTGCGCCAGGGCCCCCTGGACCATGGTCAGGGCGAGGGCGGCGAACAGGATCCAGGGCACGGAAACGGTTCCGGCCTTGAAGAACGTGCGAGCTCGTTTCACGATGGGGACCTCCCTTGCCTGTGCGAACGGCCCCGGCTGCGCTGCCGGGTTCCGGCCCATCCGGGTGAACCGTGGATTTCAGGATTTCCGCCCGTACTATATCAAACACAGGGTGTTGGACAAACCACATTCCCTTGGATATTCGGGGATGAGGAATTATCCTGTGCAACCCGGCCTGGCCCGGGTAAATTCAGACGAACCCGATCGGAAGTCGCGATCATGCCCGAGTTGCAGCACGGGCTGTCCCCCATCGATCGCCAGCGGAGCGTTCTGATGTGGGACATGGCCGGCACCCTCATCCCCTTCGACCCCGTCTCCGGGAAGGCCCAGCCCATGCCCGGCGCGGGCGATTTCCTGCCTGAACTCGGCAGGGAATTCCGCCAGGTCGTCACCACCGGGGACGAGACCGCCAGCGCACGCAACCTCTTGCGCGACTTCGAATTGCTCGATCATTTCGACGAGGTCTTCGGCGATCTGTTCCATCCCCTGGGCAAACCCTACGGGGCCATCCTTCGCAATATGGGTGCCACCACCGACCACTCCCTGGCCATCGGCGACCGACTGGGGGCCGACCTCCCCGCCGACACCGGGGACCTGGTAACCATCCTGATCAACCAGGACACCGACAGGGTGGGGGCCGGCATGGTGGCCTTCTGCCTGCACGTCCTGCGCAAGCAGGGCGCCCCGACCTTCGCGGCCGCCTTCGACGGCCTGCTGGAGAGCGCGTTTCCGGAACGCGAGAGGGAAGGACCTCTCGGCGGAGGGACCGTGACCCGGGCCTGCCTGCGCAACGACGGCTTCGATTATCGGATGTGGCTCTTCCAGCCCGGGGGGGTGCCCGATCCCCGGCGCGTCATCATCCTCTGATTCCCGGTCTCCGATTCCGCCCGGCAACGCGTTTGGAATTTGCTTTCCACCTCTCACCTGTTATTTTTTCGTCAAATAGACCCCTCCCCCGGCAGCCGGGCCCGGACCATCGTCCGGAGTCCCGAAGAGAGGCACCATGGGCCAGGACATCGGCATCCTCGTCGCCACCGCCGCCTCCATCGGCGTGGTCCACACCCTGACCGGACCCGACCATTACCTCCCCTTCATCGTCCTGAGCCGGGCCCGCCGCTGGCCGCTGGCCCGCACCCTGATGATCACCGCCCTGTGCGGGGTGGGCCACGTGCTGGGTTCGGTCGCCCTGGGGCTGGTCGGCATCGGCCTGGGCATCGCGGTGGGGCGTCTGGAGATCATCGAAGGCGTGCGGGGGGATCTGGCCGCCTGGCTGCTGATCTCCTTCGGCCTGGTGTACATGGCCTGGGGATTGCGGCGGGCCTGGCGCAACAAGGTCCACAGCCACCATCACCATCACGCCGACGGCACGGTCCACAGCCACGACCACGGGCACGAGGGCGGGCACGTCCACGTCCACGCCCCCGAGGGCGGTTCGCTGACTCCCTGGGCCCTGTTCATCATCTTCGTGCTCGGCCCCTGCGAGCCCCTGATTCCGATCCTGATGTATCCGGCGGCCGACCGGAACGTGGGTGGACTCATCCTGGTGACCCTCGTCTTCTCGGTGTGCACCATCGGGACCATGCTGATGATGGTCGCCCTGGCCGATCGCGGCGTGCGCCTGCTTCCCTTGCGCCGGCTCGAGCGCTACACTCACGCCCTCGCCGGCTTCGCCATCTGCGCCAGCGGACTGGCCATCCGGTTCCTGGGACTCTAGCGATCCGGCCGGACCCTGACCGGCCACGGAGGACACCATGTGCGACACCTGCGGCTGCAACCAGCCCGACGAGGCCGTCACCTTCCGCAGACCCGGCCACCCGGACGCCGGGCACGGGCACGGCCATGAGCACACCCATGAACACGGCCACCATCATCACGACCACGGTCACGACCATCACCATGAGCATCACCACGCTCACGACCACGAGCACGCATCGGGCGGCCGGACCCTGGCGGTGGAGCAGGACGTCCTGCTGCAGAACAACCTGCTGGCCGAGCGGAACCGCGGCTGGCTGGACGCGCGCAAGGTGACCGCGTTGAACCTGGTGTCCTCCCCCGGATCCGGGAAGACCACCCTGCTGGAAAAGACCATCGCCGCTCTCGGCGGCGAACCGGTGGTGTCGGTGATCGAGGGCGACCAGCAGACCATGAACGACGCCGAACGCATCGCCGCCACGGGGGCCGCCGTCCTGCAGGTCAACACCGGCAACGGCTGCCACCTCGACGCGGCCATGGTGCGGCGGGCTTGCGACGAGCTCGATCCGCCCGCGGGATCCCTGCTGATGATCGAGAACGTCGGCAACCTGGTCTGCCCCGCCCTGTTCGATCTCGGCGAGGACGCCAAGGTCGTCATCATCAGCGTCACCGAGGGGGACGACAAGCCCCTGAAGTACCCCAACATGTTCGCGGCGGCCCGCCTCTGCCTGATCAACAAGGTCGACCTGCTGCCCTACGTGGACTTCGACCTCGAGCGTTGCCGCCGGGCGGCGCTGCAGGTCAATCCCCGGCTGGAGTTCCTGGAGCTCTCCGCCACCACGGGCGAGGGCCTCGACCGCTGGCTGGACTGGCTGCGCGCCCGGATCCGGAGCTGACGGGCATGCCGCCGGTGCGGCGCAGGCTGCTGATCGACGGCATCGTCCAGGGCGTCGGATTCCGGCCCTTCGTCTTCAAGCTGGCCGAATCCGAGCACCTCACCGGCTTCGTCACCAACACCAGCGCCGGCGTGATCGCCGAGATCCAGGGTCCCGGCGATGCCGTGGAGCGATTCACGCGAAGATTGCGCACCGAGACCCCGCCCCTGGCCCGCATCGTCTCGGTGAAGGCCGAGGACGCCGAGGTGATCCCCGGCGAGGATTCCTTCGCCATCGCCGCCTCGGTGGATTCCCCCGGCACCGGCACCCTCATCCCCCCGGACGTCGGGGTCTGCGCCGACTGCCTGCGGGAGATCCGCGATCCCCGCGACCGCCGCCACCGTTACCCCTTCACCAACTGCACCAACTGCGGGCCGCGCTGGACCATCATCGGCCGCATCCCCTACGACCGGCCGTACACCTCCATGGCCGGTTTCGTCATGTGCGACCGTTGCCGGGCCGAGTATGGAGATCCCCGCGACCGGCGGTTCCACGCCCAGCCCAACGCCTGCCCCGCCTGCGGACCCCGGCTGTCGCTGGAGGATCCGTCCGGGCCCGCCGGCGGCGACCCGCTGGAATCGGCCGCCGACCTGCTGGCCGGCGGGGCGATCCTGGCGGTCAAGGGCCTGGGGGGATTCCACCTGGCGGTGCGGGCGGACGATCCCGGCGCCGTGGCCCGCCTGCGGCGCCGAAAGCAGCGCGAGGGCAAGCCCCTGGCGGTGATGGCGCCGGACCTGGAGGCCGTCCGGGCGCTGGCGGTCACGGGGCCCGATGAGGAGGGCCTGCTCCGTTCGCCTGCCGCGCCCATCGTCCTGCTGGAGGCCCGGTCCGGCGCCTCGGTGTGCAGGGAGGTGGCCGGCGGCCACCGCCGGCTGGGCGTGATGCTGCCCTACACCCCGCTGCACCACCTCCTGCTGGATGCGGCGGCGGCCCGGGGCGTTCCCGCCCTGGTGATGACCAGCGGCAACGCGGGCAACGAGCCCATCTGCCTGGGCAAAGAGGAAGCGCGGGCCCGGCTGGCCGGGATCGCCGACGCCTGGCTCCTGCACGACCGGGACATCCTGCGGCGCGCCGACGATTCGGTGGTGCAGATCCTCCCCGGAGACCGGCAACCCCTGGTGTTCCGGCGGAGCAGGGGCTACGCGCCCGTGCCCGTCCTGCTGGCCGGCCTCGGGTCCTGGCCCGACGTGTTGGCCGCAGGTCCGGAACTGAAGAGCACGGTCTGCCTGTTGAAGGAGGATCGGGCGTTCCTGAGCCCCCACGTCGGCGACCTGGAGAACCTGCCCACCCACGCGTTCTTCAGGGATACCTGCGCCGACCTCCAGGACCTGCTGGAATGCCGCCCCCGGGTGCTCGCCCACGACCTGCACCCCGGTTACCTGAGCACGCAGTGGGCCCGCGATGCGGCCGCGGCCGACTCGGGCCTGACCCTGGTGGGCGTCCAGCACCACCACGCCCACCTCGCCGCCGTCCTGGCCGAACACGGCAGACCCGGCCCCGCTGTGGGCCTGATCCTCGACGGCACAGGCTTCGGGACCGACGGGACCATCTGGGGCGGGGAGATCCTGCTGGGGGATTGTCGCAACTTCCGGCGCCTGGCCCACCTGGAGACCGTGCCGCTCCCCGGCGGGGACACCGCCGTCCGCCAACCGTGGCGGACGGCCGTCGGCTACCTGAGGGCGGCGTTCGGCCCCGACCGCACCGCCTGGCCGGACCTGCCCTTCCTCCGGAAACATCCGGTGGACGCGGTGATGGAGGCCCTGGACCGGGGACTGAACTGCCCTGTGACCAGCAGCTGCGGCCGCCTCTTCGATGCCGTGGCCGCGCTGACCGGCCGCTGGCCCGAGGCGGCTTACGAGGCGCAGGCCGCCATCGAGTGGATGGCCCTGACCACCGCGAAAGAGGTCCACGCGGCCGTACCGTATCCATCCGCGCTCGATGATCCGGTCGTCCCGCCCGGCGACCCGTTCGTCATCCCCGTGCGTCCGCTGGTCCGCAGCTGCGCCGGGGACCTGGCGGCCGGCGTCCCCGCCGCCGTGGTCAGCGCGCGGTTCCATCGCACCCTCATCGACCTGCTGGCTGCCGCCACCGCCGCAGCCTGTGCGGATGCGGGCCTCACCGAGGTCGTGCTGGCCGGCGGAGCTCTCCAGAACGAGATCCTCCTGGACGGCTTGCTGGAGGCCCTCGGACGCCGGGGACTCGCCTGCCTGAGGCCGGTCCAGGTCCCGCCCAACGACGGCGCGGTGGCTCTGGGCCAGGCCGTGGTCGCCCGGGCCCGGTTTTGCGGCCGCTGAGGACCCCGCCTATACTGTCGCGGTGCCATCACCCCATCCCGAGCGTGCGACCCAGGAGACCACGATGCTGAAGTTCCCGGTTCCTTACCAGACCACCATCTTCGTCTGCACGAACCAGCGCCCCGAAGGCCATCCCAAGCCCTGCTGCGGGCGGCGCGGCGGCGCCGAGCTGCGCGAGGAACTGCGCGAGATGGTGCGGTCCGAGGGCCTGGAGGGCCGGATCCGCGTCTTCGCCAGCGGCTGCCTGGGCGGCTGCGAGCAGGGCCCCATCGCCCTCAGCTTCCCCGACGGCCAGCTGATGATGGGGGTCAAGCAGGATGATCTGAAGGGGATCTTCGCGGAAGCGAAGGAACGTTCGTGAGCCCGTTTCCCGAAAAGGATGACCACCGGCTGGTCTGGTCCTCGGATGAGGGGCGCATCGAGGCGGACACGAAGAAGCCCAGCCGGGATTCCGGCGGCGGCCGCCTGCGCATCGTGCGCGAGACCAAGGGCCGGCGCGGCAAGACGGTCACGGTGATCAGCGGCCTCGGTCTCGACGACGACGGCCTGGCCGGACTCGCCGCCGAGCTCAAGAAGGCGTGCGGGGTGGGCGGGTCGTCCGGGGACGGGGTGATCGTCATCCAGGGCGACAAGCAGGACGTGATCGCGACCCTGCTGAAGAAGAAAGGGTACCCGGTTCCCTGACCCTACCGCACCAGCACCATCCCCCGCGTCTGCACGCTACCCTCACCACCCCGCAAGCGGGCGAAGTAGATCCCCGAGGGCGAGTTGCGTCCCGCATCGTCCTGGCCGTCCCATCTCACCTGATGATCGCCGGCGGCGAAGACCTCGTCGGCCAGGCGGCGGACCAAGCGGCCGCGGGCATCGAAGATGTCCAGCTGCAGCCGCGCAGGGGCCTGTGTGGACACCGGAATGACGGTCAACGGATTGAACGGATTGGGATGGTTGGCGCCCAGGACCACCGCGCTCGGCACTCCGGAAGGGCCGGCGACCGGCGACAGTGAGTTATAGGGTTCGCCGAATTCGTCCTCCAGGATGACCGTCACGTTGGACCGAAGGGCCGCATGGTTCATCCGGTAGGGTCGTCCGGCGAGGTGGGCCAGCTTGCCGCCGTCGGGCCGGTGGGATCCTCCCCCGGGCGGGACCGCGATGACCCCGGTGCCCCAGGTTCCGCTGAATCCCGTCGGATCGGTGAAGAGCAAGGTGCTGCCGGAGTCCAAGGCGGGCATGAACACGTCGTTCCAGCTCTGGGTCCCGGTGAACGGGATGTTCACGAGGCCCGGCTGGGCGGCCACGCAGCTGCCCAGGGTCACCTCATATTCCATCCAGGTCACGCCTGCATAGGCCTGCAGGTCGCCTTGCAGGAACGAGGCGCTCATGCGGCCCAGCAGCAGCACGTTCCCCCCCGCATCGAGGTAGGAGAGGATCGGCGTCTCGCCCCAGGGCGCCAGGTCGCCGCCGTAATTGTTGCCGATCCAGATGACCGTCGAGTAGTTCCCCAGGATATCCGCGGGAACCGAGCCATGACCCAGAGGCGCCGGCAATTCGACGGGATATCCGCCCCCCGGTTCGCTGAAGCAATCCCAGAAGCTGAACGGCTGGTTCCCCGAGAACGCGCTGTCCGCATACGCGGAGGTGATCTCGCTGCCGTAGGTGTCCCAGTGCACACCGTTGACCAGCAGGATCCCCTGGGCGAACGTGGGATTCGAGACTGTCGTCTGGACCTGGCACAGGATCCAGTCGTCGGGATCGAGCACGACGCTGGCAACCTGGCCGGTGATGGGGATCACGTAACTTTCACTGGCCTGGCTGTTCTGGACGGTGAGGTCCAGGGTTCCCTGATCGGTCTCGATGCGCAATGGAACGGGCATGGTGAACAGACCCGTGTTGGTCTGGACCTGGCCGATGGTCACGGTGATCTCTCCGGCGCCTGGGCCGGCAACCCACTCCAGCGTGTAGACCGGGAAGTACTCCCCGTAGATCCACTGCTGGAAGAAGGCGTCCAGGTCCTGCCCGCTGACCGATTCCATGACCTCACGGAGTTGCTCGGTCGTGGCCGATCCGTACTCGAAGGCGGCGCGGTAGGCCTGCAGGCTTGCGAAGAAATCCGCATCGCCGAGAACCCCGCGCAGCATGTGGACGATCCAGCTCCCCTTGTTGTAGCTCAGGTTGCTGTCGAAGATGTTCTGGGTCAGGGGGTCCTCAACGAAGATCGTCCCGGCGCCGTAGTAGGCGGCGAAGTCCATGTACTGGTCGTAGACCGCGGTCCCGTACTCCTGCTCGGCCCAGTAGGCCTCGCTCCAGGTGGCGAACCCCTCGTTCAGCCAGATGTGGCCGAAGTCGGCGCAGGTGACCATGTCGCCCCACCACTGGTGGGCCAGCTCGTGCGAGATGAGGTCCTCGGAATACCCTCCCATGCTGGTGAGGGTCTGGTGTTCCATGCCTCCGCCCCAGACGAACTCGGCGTGGCCGTACTTCTCCTCGATGAAGGGATACTCGCCATAGGCACCGGCGAACGCTCCGATCATCGGGACGGTCAGGTCGTAGGTCGGCTCGACCACGCCCACGTGGGACGGATAGATGAAGTACTGGACCTCCATGGGGTCCCCTCCGGCCAGGGGAGTGTACCAGTCGGAATACCTGGCATAAGGATGGATGGCCAGGGAGACAAGGTAGGTGGCGGTGGGGTAGTTCGTCTTCCAGTGGAAGGTGCGGTCCGATCCGTTCGTCGTGTCGGAGATCATCAGGCCCTGGCTCGCCACGATCAGGCTGCTGGGGACGGTCACCCGGATGTCCAGGGAATCGGCCTTGTCGGTGTTGAGATCCTTGCAGGGCCACCAGTCCCGCGCGCCGAAGGGCTCGCTCAGGGTCCAGATCATCGGGCTGCCGGCATAGCTGCTCCAGCCGAAGTATTCCCCCGCAGGATTGCCGCTGTAGCTGACGGTCACGACCACCGTCTCCCCGGTGGCGTAGCTCCGGTCGAGGTTCACCGTCAAGACGTCTCCGCTGCGGGAAATCGTTGTCGCCGCGCCGCCGGCCGTGGCGCCCAGGACGGTCATGTTCGAGGCGAGGTTCAGATCCAGGGTCGAGAGGGAGGTCCCGGTCACCTCGGCCGTGGTGATGACCGTTCCGGTCAGGATCCTGGTGGTGGGATTCAGGTCGAGATCCAGGTCGTAGTGGTGGACGTCGAAGAGGTCCTGGTTCGCGGTCCTGGCGGCGACGGCGGCAGCCAACCCCTTCACCAGGGAACTCTTCAGCTCGGCCTCGAGGCGGCGGTGTTCCAGGACGTCCTGGCGATAACTCTCCGGATCGTCGTTCCAGGGCGTCTCGGCGGCCATTGCTGGCTGGAGCTGGGCGAGAAGGAGGCAGAAAACTGCGAAACGGGCATACAGCTTCATGTTGGGCATCCCCTGAATGCAACGAACCCAGCACCGGGCCCATCCACCATTGGTATCTTGATCCGATTATTATACAGAATATCAGACCGAGATTCCAATCTGATTAGGCAGCCGGATGAGGCATCCAGGTTGCATTGCGGGGTAGCACATTCCCGACCCCCAACGTTGCAATATCAAAACGCGGACTACTTGATCAAAACCATCCGCCGGCCCAAGGTTTTGCCGCCGGCCATGATCCTGGCGAAATAGACCCCGCTGCCGACCGGCTGTTCGCGATCATCCCGGCCTCTCCAGACGAATTCGTGGAAACCCGCAGGCAGAGTTCCCGGCCGGAAATCCCGGACCAGGCGGCCCCTGACGTCATAGACCTTCAGGGAGCAAGCCGTATCCTGAGGCAAGGCGAGCCGGATCGTCGCCTGGGGGTTGAAGGGATTGGGATAGACATCCAGCGCCAGCACCTTCGGCAACGGCAAGTCCTGCTCGTCCGCCTCGCTCGGCTGCATGCTCTTGACCAACGTCGTGTCGGTCAGGGCGCAGAAGACCGGCTCCATCATCAGCTGGCACCGGGAACTGACTTTGATCCAATCCGAGCCGTCATCGGTCACGAAATGATCGGACCTGTTCTCGACATTTCGATATCCCACCCCCAGGGGGGGCCCACCATCCGGTGGCACGTAATCCGCAGGGTACTTCATGATCAGGAACAGACTACCCGTGGTGCTGCCTACGGGTTCGGAAAACTCCAGGTCCGACCAATCCTCCTGCGCCCCGGGGATATCTTCGACAACCGGAACCGCCTCGGCCAAGGTCGGCGGAAACAACCCGGAACCGCCGGCGACCAGGATCCGATCGAATCCCGGTTCCGTGGCCCCGTTGAACCACCGTATTCCCGAAACCGCCTGACCCGGAGGCACGGACACCCGGACGGCCAGGCAGGTGTGGGAAGTCATGCTGTCCAGGACCACGTACCCGTCCGGGAGCACGGGAACCTCGGCCGCTCCCAGCCGCCCGGCACCCAGGATCAGGACGACCAGGACCACGCTCAGCCTCGATAGGATACTCATCATCATCTCCTTCATCAACAATATGGATTCCAGATGGCATTGAACCTACCCACAAGTGACTCCCCGCTCGATCGCAGAGTCGGGCATCCTGCCCGCACGGCGTTACTTGAGGAGCACTCCTCTGGTCGTCCGCCCCCGGCCCCCCCCCTCAAGCCGGAAGAAGTACGTCCCGCTGGCCGCCTGACCGCCCGCCTGGTCCCGGCCGTCCCACCGGACCTCGTGGCGACCCTGGGGGAAGGTCTGGCGGTCCAGAAGGGTCCGGACCAGCCGACCCTTCACGTCGAACACCAGCAGGCTGACGGTCTCCGGTGCAGGAAGGTCGAAGGCCACCGTCGTGGTGGGGTTGAACGGGTTGGGGACCGCCTCGTGAAGGACGAAGGCCAGCGAACCCTCAGGAAGCGAGGGCCGATCCTCGCTTTCCTCCTCCCAGCCGATCACCGGCCAGCGCAGGTCTCCCGACGCCGCCACCGCTCCGCCTTGCTTCTCGAACGGGAACTCGCCCGCATCCACCAGCAGGGTGTCGCCCAGGCTGGCCGACACCCGATAGGTATATGCCCCGGCAGGAGCCGCCGCAGGCACCTCCTGCACGATCCCGATCCGCGTCCTCACCGACGCCCCCGCAAGCAGCACCCCGGGCAGCGTCATCACCGGGTAGCTGGTGCCGTCGGGCATCACCGCCTCGATCGCAAGATCGGCCACGATGTCACCGGCCGTGTTGTTCTCGATGGAGGCGTCGTACTGGAAGCTGCCGCCGCAGGCGGGAATGAGGATCTCAGGGTCGATCGGGGATAGGGCGATCACCAGATCGGTGTCTCCGGTGGCGAAAGGGGTGTAGAGGACCTCGGCATTCGCCCAGACCGGGTCATCGTGCCGGTCCCAGATCCACTCCGCAATCTGATCAGGGTTGGTCGTCCCCCAGTAGTTGCCGCGGAAATCATGGCTGACACCCCCCGTATCATCATACTGAGAACAAAGCACTATGATGTCACTGGAGCCCTTGTGAAGCTCTGAATAACGAATATTGGCTGGCCCAGGATTATCTAGTTTGACGACGCTCCGTGAACCTCCGGTCAGAATCGAATTGGTGACGACCAGTTCGTTTCCATAACCCGTGACGTTAACCGCATCCATACCTCCAGAAATTTCACAATCCTGAATAACTGCGCGGCTATACCCTGGCACCATCCCTATTCCTACACCTGTTTTATCATATATCCGACAACCGTGAAATTCGATGGCGGCCCCTCCTTGCAATTGCACTCCCAAGCCGCCATCAAACAGGTCACAACCCTGAACAACAACACCTTGCACCGCATGAAACAAAAGGGAACTCACCTCCAAGGTGCACCCCTCGATCACGATGCCCGTCCCCGTCCCCAACAATGTGATCCCATGGTTGTACAATATGGTGGAGTGGAAATGGGAGTTCCAGACACCTCCTCCCTCACCAGAAGAATACCAACCAATTCCTGTTTCATTCCCAAGAAAATGGCACCCCTCCACGAACAACCTGCCATAATCCAGCCAAATCCCATTTCCCGAATTCCTCAATGTCAGGTTCTCGATCCGCAGGTCACCCGACAGATCGAAGGCGATCGCCTTGCTTTCCCTCCCGGCGTATGCCGCCGGGCCAACGATGGTATCGTCGGGACCGGACCCGATAAGGGTCAGATCGGGATCCTTCACCAACCCGGAAATATCGAGCCACCCACCAGCATTCGGCAGGTACTGTGGGGTCATCTCCGGATATTCCCCCGGACCGATCAGGACGGTATCCCCCGCCGCGCAGGCATCCAAGGCCGGTTGCAACGTCGTGAAATCGCCGCTCCCGTCTCGCTCGACCCTCCAGGTCGCACCGCCGGCGCCCGTGACCGGCCCCGCCGCCAGGATCATGCCGGCAACCATCACATTCCAGAACCTCATCGCGACTCCTTCAGGTGGGCCTGAATCACGCCCCCCGGTCTTCAGGGCTGCATACAGACCTTGAACCGATAGGCCCCCGACCACACGCTCCAGACCTCATGCTCCGAATCCAGCCCGCTGTAGGCCTGGAACGTGACCGAACAGCCGGACCCTCCGCAGATCTGGTTCCGCAGGATCAGGACATGGTGGTACCCCGTCGTTGTCGGGTAACCCGAGATCTCCACATCCGGATCGCCTGCCCCGTAGACTCCGGGCAGGGTCGCGGGGCAGTCCCCCGACACCGCCCATTGCACCGCGTCCAGGGCCAGGTCGGTCTTGATGCCGGTCTCCCATTCGAACACCCAGTCCGCTCCCCCAGGGAAGGCCTGGTAGGTGAATTTCAGGGAGCCCGGGATGACGGAGATCGCGGGAATGGACTCTTGCACTCCGCCATTTTCGAATATGGTGGTGGTTTCCCCGACCGGCACCTGGTGGGTGGTCATGCGGATCACCCTCCGATTTTGCTCATTTGATGATTCGTCAAGAAACGCCGTATTCCTTGGCGATTCCCCGTCAATGGAGGGGAAAGATATCTACGACATGGGATTGCATTCATTTGAGCATACCATAACCGAGGATAATTTTCAATGAACAAAGCCCTTATAGATCATACAGATACCTATTATTCCGCTTGATGTTGCTGAAGATCCCTGACCCCCACCCTCTGTGGAATGGGATCGCCTCGAACCGCCCAAATGGTGCGGGAATTGCCCCAAACCGCCCTCTCCCGGAACAGGAATTGGCTGCCGGACCGATGGCCCAGCGAATCCGACGCCTCGAATGGTGGACGGGATCTGGCGACCCTTCCCGGCTGTCCCGTGCGGGTTTCCACCTCCTGGCTTGGCCGCGATTCGCGGCAGGCGTCGCTGCCATCAAGGCCCGGTGCGGGACCCGGAAGGGACTGGAGAATCCAGCTGCTCCCTTGGTGGCGGTTTTCCAGGACCACCCCCGGATCGCGGTCCTCGGTGTCCGCTGCTCAACCGTGGAGGATCTGGAAGTCCTGCTGGGCTACGTCGTCGAACCGGCCTTCCGGGCGGGATGTACGCTGCGGGTGCACGCCGACAAGGGGCTCGAGGAACTCGACCCGGCCGCGTTCATCGACCCGGGGTGGCGCTGTCCCTGGACCCTCGAACGGTTGCGGCACCTGGCCGCGGTCTACGCCGAACCGGTCCCGGTCGCCGCGGACCCGCCGCCATCGCGGTGGCGACGATTGTTGGGGAGGCTGTCCCTGCGCAGGGACACCCCGGCGCTCCTGGTGCCCCGTCTCGATCCCGAGCAGAACGCCGCCGTGGCCGCGGGCGACGGTGTGGTGCAGATCATCGCCCCGGCCGGCAGCGGCAAGACCACCGTGCTGGTCGAGCGGGTGCGCGAGCTGCACCGCCGCGGCACGCCCTGCGGGCGCATCCTCTGCTCCACCTTCAACCGCGACGCCTGCCGGGAGATGGCGGCGCGGCTCGGGGCCCAGGGGCTCGAAGGCGTCCAGGTGCGCAGCTTCCACGGCCTGGGGCTCTGGATCCTCCGGGAGGAAGGGCGGCTGCGGAACCGGATCGGCACCGTCGAGGACGCCGTGTGGGAGGAGATCGCCCGGGAAGCGGCGGCCTGTGAGCCCGGATGCGGCGCCTTCAACGGCGCCGCGGCGCAGGATGCGGTCGGCCGGTTCAAGCTGGCCGACATGATCGGACCGGGCGAGGCGTGGTCACGGGCGGCCGCGGCCGGACCGCGGGGCAGGGCCGAGGTCCGCGCCTTCGCCCTCTACGAGGAACACCTGTGCCGCACCGGCATGCTCGACTTCGACGACCTGATCGCCCGGTCGGTGGCCCTGCTCCAGACCGAGGGACGGGTCCGGGCGAAA
>JAHJTW010000036.1 GCA_018829565.1 bacterium
AGGGTCCGGGAGAACCGACGCGGAGGATCGATGCCGATGAGCCGCCGGGTCACTCCCTCGAGGTCGGGACTGCTCCCCTTCACGGTCACGCTGGTGATGTCGTAGCGGTCACCCGGATCGAAAGCGAAATCGACCGCGACAGACCGGGCGTTCAGCGGCCTGACAGCGGCCTCGACCGAGGCCAGGGCGTAGCCGTGGTCCATCAGGTGCTGGAGCAGGAAGGTGCGAGCGGCCTCGAGCCGGCGGTCGCCGAAGCGTTCGCCATGTTTCACCAGGGCCGACTCGCTGGAATCGGGCCGCGCCATGGCCTCGGGCCAACCCTCCCATGCGATGCGGGCGATGCGGACCTCCGGCCCCGGATCCACGCGCAGGATCAGCCGGAACCTCCGCTTCCGGGCATCGGGGACCACCGCCGCCGGTTCGACCTCGGCGGCCGGCCAGCCCTCGCGGGCCAGGAACAGCCGGATGCGGGCCAGGTCCTCCCTCAACAGCCGCGTGGAGAATTCGGGGTACTCGCGGGACCGCAGGAACCTCCCCTCCCCCGCCAGGGCCAGCCCCTTGCGGAGTTCGCCGGCGAGTTCGGGAGGCGCCCCCTCGAGCCGGAAACCGGCTAGGGTCCAGCCGTCATAGCGGGACCAGGCCTGCTCCAGGGGCGTGCGGGCCCCGACCGGAGACGGCGCCTGCAGGCAGACGATCGCGACGATCGCCGGCAGGGCGAGGAGCAGGAGGCGGCGCAGGCCGTTGGTTCCGGGCGACAGGATCATATCCGGACGATTGTACGGCCCTCGGCGGGGACTGTCCACGCACCACGGAAAAGCCGCCCGCACCGAGCGGGCGGCTTCAGGGAACGTACCGGGCAGATTACTGCACGTCCGAGGTGCAGAAGGCGCACCTGGTGGCGGCCAGGGGAATCTCGCTCAGGCACTTGGGGCACTTCTTGGTGGTGGGAGCAGCCGCGGGGGCAGGCACTTCCTTCCGCTTGGCGGAGTTCATGGCCTTGATCAGCATGAAGATGGCGAAGGCCACGATGATGAAGCTGATCACCGTGTTGATGAAGGCGCCGTAGTTGATGGTCACCGCGCCGGCGGCCTGGGCATCGGCGAGGGAGGCATAGGGCGCGGCGACATCCGCACCGGCCTTCAGCACCACGAACAGGTTGGTGAAATCCACCCCGCCGAGCAATAGACCGATGGGCGGCATGATCACGTCGGCGACCAGCGACTTGACGATGGTGCCGAACGCGGCGCCGATGACGATGCCGACGGCCATGTCGACCACGTTGCCCCGCATCGCGAATTCCTTGAATTCCTTCAGCATGGAAGTTCCCTCCTGTTGGCCTGGCCTCAGGGTCCGGGGGTCTCCCGGACAGGACGGGCGATTGGACCTGTTCGAAACCTGAAAACTGACAAGGAATATCTTCTAAACGCCGGGATGTCAATCGCTAACGGCGGGCCCGCCGGATGGCGAGCGCCGCGCCGAGCAGGGGGATCGCCAGCCAGGCGAGCATCCTGCCCGGAGAGGAACGGCGCGCGATCTGCGGAGACTGACGCCCGTCCCCCGCCGCGACGAACCCCGCCCAGTAACAGGGATGAGCGGTGGCCGGTTGACTGCGGAGCCTGGCCTGGGCTTCCGCCAGGGCCCCCGCCACGTCCTTCCCCTTGCCGAAGGAGAGATAGAAGGCCTTCATGAAATCCCCTGTCGCCCCGTCATCCACCGGCCACAGGCTGGAGACGACCGCCGGGACGCCCGCACTGAAGAAGGCAGCGGTCAGACCCATCACGCCCTCCCCCGAGATGACGCGGCCTGAACCGGTGCTGCAGCTGGACAGAACGGCCAGCCGCACGTCGAGATTCTGTCCGGCGATGGCGTCCGCCTGCCAGCGCCCGGATTCCGATCCGCCGGAGATGATCACCGCCGATTGCCAGGGGCTCTGGTCGTTGATCTCGGTGTGGGAGGCGATGTGGAGGATGTCCCGCCCCGTCAGGATCGACCCCATGCTGCCTGGGTCCGCCCCAGGGGAATGATGGTGCTCCACTCCCGCGAAGGTGCGCGCCAGCCAGTCGGCCTCCGCACCGGTGCCCGGGAGTTTCCCATCCCCGCCGGCTCCCGCGAAGGCCGCCATGGTCCAGGGATGGGCATCCTGCGGGCCGGCCGGAGGGGATTCCTCCCGGAGCAGGCGGATCAGGATGCTGGCTGACGGGGTCCGGGTCCACAGGGGGCCTTCGCCGGGATCGGGTTGCGACAGGGGAAGGATCCCGAACGGGAGAAGGTTGAGGACGCCGTCGGGACAGACGACGACCCTGTCGGCGGACGCCGCAAGCGGGGCGAGGCCTCCCAGGACGAGGTCCGTCATGTGCCCGCTCACCGACCGGAGGGCGGTCGGGGAGCCCGCGTCGGGATCCCCGAGGAGAGCATGGAAGTCGTGAACCCGAGCCGAGAGTTCCGGCTCGGGCGGCAGTTCCACCAGGGCCAGGGTGTCGAGGGTCACCGCCAGAACGACGGACAGGTCCCGTCCCAGGGCGTAGTCCAGCAGGAGATCCCCGGGCTTCAGGACGGTCTCCCGGAATTCCGGAAGGCGGACGGTTGCCGGCCCCTCATCCGCCATGACCCGGTCGAAGCGCCGCCCGGGCCCCAGCATCCGCTCGAGCAGCGTCCGCGCCTTGTAAGCCTGGAGCCGATCCCAGGCCGCCTCCCGTTCCCCCTGCAGCCAGAGCAGGCGGACCAGGTCGGGGAAGATCCTCGCGCCCCGCACTCCCCGTTGCTCCCGCCACTGGGGAGAAAGCAGCAGCTTCCTCTCCCGTTCCCATTCGTCCGCCGCGGCCCGGAAATACGCCAGGGCGCTGTCCGGACTATCCATTTGCAGATGCGACCGGCCGATTTCATAGAGGCCGTCCACAACGAAGTCCTGGATGCCGGAACGGCGGGCGTCCTCCGTGGTCCGGCGAAACACTTCGAGCGCCTCCTGCGTGCGCCCGGCCCCCAGCAGGACCATTCCCCTGCGACCCCTGACCTTCAGCAGCCGGTAATGGTCCTGCCCTCCGGACAGCAGGTATTCGGCCCGCTCCAGCAGGGAGACGGCTTCGGCGAAGCCCCCTTCATTCTGGCTGATCGACGCCAGTCCGAGCAGGGCGTCCGTCAGCGTGTGGATGCGCACCTCCTGGGAATCCGCGACGATCTCCTGGAACCGGAGGCGGGCCTCCTCGCCCTTGCCGGTGGCGTACAGGTGTTCCGCCAGCTTCAACCGGGAGTTATCGATCATCTGCTGGAAACCGACTTCCTGGCTGATGCGAAGGGCGTCCTCGAGGGTGCGGCGCGCCTCCTCGATCCGGCCGAGTTCGGCCAGGCACAGGGCGATGTTGTGCATCGGTGTGGGCTGCGACTGCAGCCGGCCGATGCGCCGGGAAACGGCCAGGGCTTCCTCGAAGTGCTCGAGGGCCAGGTCGGCCCTGCCCAGCGAGTATTCCAGGGTGCCGAGGTTGTTCAGGGCCGTGGTCTCGGCTGCGGGCAGGTTGTGGGTGCGGGCCTGGTCCAGGTTGTAGCGGTAGCTTTCCAGGGCGAGCGGATACTCCCCTGCGTCCGAGCAGGCCAGGGCGATGCCGCTGTGGGCCCAGATGGTGCCCTCGACGTCCTCGGTGCCCTCGAAAAATCCAGCGGCCTTCTCGTAATGGTCCAGGGCCGCTTGCGCCCGGCCCATGGTCCAGGCCTGGTAGGCCAGCCCCACGTGCCCCCATCCCTGGTGGCGCCGGTCGCCGGCGGCCGCGGCGGTGTCGATCAACCGTTCGAGGATGCTCCGGGTCCTTTCGGCCTCCCCCCGGTTCCCGGTGGTCAGGGACAGCCAGCGCAGGCCGGCGCACAGTGCGGATGTATCGCGCAGGGCCTCGGCCAGCAGAACCGCCTCCTCCAGGGGGGCCGATGCGGCGGCCATACCGCCCCGGGCCACGAGGAAGTTCCCCTGGCGCCAGAGAAGATGGGCCAGCAGCGAGGAGTCCGCGGCGGCCCGCGCCTGGGGTATGGCAGCCTCGACTGCGGCCAGGGCCTCGTCGCGGAGCCATTCCCCCCAGAGGGAATCGATGGGGGCCAGGGCGGCCTGAGTGGCGGGCGTCGGTCCCGCAGCCAGGGCGAAGGCGGGAACGAGAAACAGCAGGGCGAGAAGAACGGAAAGAGGGGGAGAAACCCGGCGGCTCACGGGGACCCGGGTAGTTCGCGCAAGGGGGTCCGTTCGAGTTCCGAACCCGCAGCCAGGGCCAAGGACCGCACGAAGAAGGGACCTGCACCCTCCGGCAGCGAATCGGGCACGACCTGCGCCTCCAGTTCCCCCTCGGCGGCGTCCTGGCGGTGGACCACCGTGAGCTCCTGGTCCAGCACCTCGACCCGGTAGCCGTCGGCGCCTGCGAAGGCCGACCAGGTCACCCGGATCCTCCCAGACGGCAACGTTTCGAGCGTATCGAGCAGGAAACCTGTTCCGGCGGGGTCGGTTCCCCGCATCACGCCGGAAGGTCCGTCGCCGGGCCCATCCACCCGGGGGATCAGCACCAGCAAAAGGGCGGCGGCGATGCAGGCTGCGGCCAGGGTGGGGCGCCAGGCGGGGCCGGAAAAGAAGGTCCGGCGGGGTCGCACGACCCTCCAGGAGGGGGCGGGGACTCGGTCCCACAAGCGGTCCAGGCGGGCGTCCGCAGCGGCGGGATCGGCGCCGGCGGTCGGTTCCGCGGCCAGGAAGCTCCGGTATTCCGCCAACAGGAGACGACATTCCCGGCAGGCTTCCAGGTGGCCCTGCAAGGCCTGCGAGGCCGTCCCATCCACCAGGGAGTCCAGATCCTCGGGGCCGAAGCAATCAGGCGTCATGGGCAAGTCCTCTGCGCATCCCTTCTTCCGTTCCGAAGGCGGCCCTGAGCTTGCGTCGCGCCCGCTGAAGGACGCCGCGGGCCCCCGATGGTCCGTCGATGCCGAGGATTTCAGTGATGCTGTCCACGGGAATCCCTTCCACGCAACGCAGGTGCAAGGCGTCCAGCTCCTGCCGGTCCAGATGGTGGCCCAGGAACCGCCACAGATCCCGTTCCTCCAGGGCCTGGACGGGACCAGGGTTGCCGGACGTCAATTCGTCCGGATCGATTTCCAGGGCCGCCTGCCAGGTCGGCCGCCGGACCTCGCTCAAGCAGCGGTTCCTGGCGATGATGAACAGCCAGGACGAGAATCGCGCCCGGTGCTCGTATTCCGGCAACTTCTGGTAGGCCGCCAGCAGGACGTCCTGCGCCAGGTCCAGGGCCAAGTCGTGATCCCGCACGAAGCGGTAGCACCAGAGGTAGACCCGGGCCTGGTGACGACCCAGCAGTCGCGCGGCGGCCTCCCGCCCGGCCCTGGTATCTGAGCCGACGAGAAAGAGCGCAAGATCCTGCGCGTCCTGCCTGTCGCTGTCCTGTCGGGTCTCTCTCATGTGAAACACAAGTCCTGGATGAAAAATCACACGGAGCACGATATCGGGACGGATTCTCTGTTAATTCTATCACAGGAATGTGATCTCTGTCATGGGGAGAAATTCGAACCAGGAGTGGGACTTCCGTCAACGGATGTTGCTGACACCGCCCCAGGTGACCAGTTTGAGGTTCCGGCTGATTGTCTGGGGTTCGTCGTATACGAAGGTGTGCATGGCCACGATGGCCCCGGACGGCGCCGCGGCCACGCCCTCGGCCAGGGTGTTGAATGGGTGCTCGAAAGATCCGTCCTCCGTGCCGGAGGTGTTGCCGGGGTCGACGAAGACGATGTCCGGCATGGAGACGGCCCTGGTCCAGGCTCCCTTGCCGTCCATGGCCAGGGCCAGGGTGTGCTGCCCCTGGTGGTCGGGGTCGACCACAAGCTTCAGCTCGGCGCACTTGCCGACGGGCAATCCCTCCATGTAGGGCTCCCAGGATTCCCCGCCGTCGAGGGTGCGGTAGACCCCCAGGTCGGTTCCGGCCCAGATCACGTCCGGATCGAAGGGCATCACCTCGAGACAGTGGACCCTGTTCAGGACCGCAAGATTGCCCGTGATGTCCGTCTTCACCGCTCCGAAATCCCGCAGGTGATAGATCTTCGGATTCCCTGGATCCGATTCGACCGCCACCCAGGCCTCGCCAGGCCACTCCCGGGACGGGGCCACCCAGTCGATGTTTCCATCCGCCGGGTTGAACCCCTCGAAATGATCGATCACCCAGTCCGGGCCCTCCTTGTGGGCGATGGTCAGATCCCTCTCATCGGGAGTCCAGTAGCTGACGAAGAAGACGTCCTCGCGGGCGGGGCTGCCCCAGAATCGTCTGATGAGGTAATCGCCCCCCTGGAAATTTCCCGCCGTGTAGGTCCAGGCCAGTTCACCCTTGCCCACCCCCGCGTCCGCGTCGATCTCGATGATGCTCTGAGGCAGCGCGGTGTAGAGCGTGTTGTTCAGGGGCTGGTAGAACATGAAGAAGCGGTTTTCGCCCGGATGATCCATGAACTCGCTGACACCCTGGCCGTACTTGCGGTAGATGCGCCACCGGGGTTCGACGGGAACGACCCCGACGGTGTAGAAGACGTTGTTCTGCTCCGGATCGAAGATCTCGAAGTCGGCGCCGTCCGCGGGGGCAATCTGCTCCCACGTCAGGCCTGCATCATCGGATCTGAGGGTTCCGTTGTCCTGGAGCCCGATGCCCCGGATGTCGCGCCGGGCGGCCAGGTGATCGATCTCCGAACAGACCAGACCGGTGGTCCCGTTGCCGAGGGCGTCGTAGGTGGCGTCGCCCGGGAAGTAGTGGTAGTAAATGCCGCCGTCGTTGCAGATCCACAGGATGTCGTTTCCCGTCAAGGGGCTGAAATAGAGCTGAGTCACGTCCGCGTGGCCGGCTTCCAGGGCGTCGTAACCCAGGAGCCAGGTCGCGCCTCCGTCCAGGGACTCGGCGACGCTCACCCCGCCGATGATGATGTGGTCCGGGTCCAGCGGATGGATGGTCAACGCCTGGGCGTGGTAGATCTGGTCGCTGCCGAAGATGTAATCTCCGTCGATCAGGTTGCTTGTGATCACCGTCCAGTCGACGACGCCGTCGGTGCTCTTGTAGACGCCGACCAGCCGATTGGGATAGGACACCATTCCCACGAGGATGTCCGGATCTGAGGGGGAGATCGCCATGGTGGAACGGTACCAGCTGTCCGAAGCGGGTAGATCGGGATCGGTCATCCGGACCCAGGTCTCCCCGTAATCATCCGAACGGTAGAAGCCGGAATTCCCGCCGGCGAAGACGTCGCAGCGAGGGGCGAAGAGGATGCTGGGATCCAGGGGGTGTGCCACGACATCCGTCCAGTAATCATCCAGGATGCCTCCCTGGGCCAGGCGGCCGTTCTGCCAGGTCTGGCCTCCGTCGGACGAATACACGATTCCTTCGCTGCAGGCGGCGACCATGCGCTGGGTCGCCGGATTCGAGGAATTCCCCAGGTACAGGATCCGGTAGTAGTAACGAGGTGTCGGCACCGGCACGTCCACCTGGTCCCAGGTGGCGCCCCCGTCGGCGGTGACGAACATGCCGGCCCCGAGGTAGCGCCGGTGGTCCCCGGTGCCCACGAAGATGTGGTCGTGGTCGTCCGGATCGACGGCTATCGCCCGCACGGAGGGATTGGGCAGGTTCACGCCGATGTCCGTCCAATAGGCGAAGGCCGTGGACCGCATGCGCCACAGTCCGCCCTGACAAGCCCCCACGAACATGGTGTAGCCGGTCGTTTCCGGCACCATCTGGATGCCCGAGATGCGACCGTTCATCTCCGGCGAGCCGGCGTCGCCGAAACCGCCCACGGGACCGAGGCTGACCCACTGGTCGAGGGTGGACTTGTCGCGGTCGAGTCCCCGGCCGCGGATCACATCCAAAGTTCCCAGGGCCCGCAGAGCGGCCATCTGTTCGTCCGGATCCATCTGGGTCTCGACGCCCCGTTCGACCTTGTCCGCATCTTCCAGCCAGACCGGTCCTGCCCCGGGCGTCCCCGGCTCCCGCGGGGACCGCCCCGTGATCGGGCCGTCCAGCGGCGGCAACACCGGGTCCGGCTGCGGAGTCTGACTCCGGCCGGGTCCCGGGGCGATGGCGGCGGCCAGCACCAGCCCTCCGGCCAGGACCACCACCATCATCAAGGAACCTTTCCTATTCATTCCCGGGCTCCCTCGAGCGGAATGCCGGCTCAGTGAATGAGCGTATTCCCCTGCCAGGTCACCAGCTTCACGTTCCGGTCGATGGTCTGGGGCTCGCTGTAGCTGTCGGCATGGATGGCGATGATCGATCCCGCCGGGGCCACGGCCACGGCCTCGGCCACGGTCTTGTAGGCGCTCCAGCGAGAGCCTTCGCCGGAAGTGGCCCTGCGGCCGTCGACCCAGAGGATCGGGGGCGCAGAGATCTCGCACTTCCATACACCCCGCCCGTCCATACCCAGGACCAGGGTGTGATGGCCGGTGTGGGTGTGGTCCTCGACGAAGTGGAGCTCGGCACAGCGCCCGATGGGCAGTCCGTTCATGAACGGCGACCAGGTCGTTCCGCCGTCGGTGGTGCGGTAGACGCCCAGGTCGGTGCCGGCGTAGATGACCTCGGGATCGAAAGGTGTGACGGCAATGGTGCGGACCTCGGAAACCGAGGACAGGTTCCCTGTGATGTTGATCTTGGTGTCGCCTCCGGCGAGCAGGTGATAGATCTTGGCGAATCCGGGAGTCGTCTTGATCCCGACCCAGGCCTCGTCGGGCCATTCGTTCGAGGGAGTGACCCAGAGGACGGGATTCCCTGACCCGTTGAAGTTCTCCCAGTGCTTCTCGTCCCAGCCAGCCGGCCCGTGGAAGATGTACGTCAGGTCCTCGTCCCCGTCATTGCCTCCGGCGACGTCGCTCCAGTAGGTGATCCAGAAGGATTCCTCGCGTCCATAGCCGCTCCACAGGTTTCGGGTCCGGTATGGCAGAGTCTGCCAGTTCGAGTAGACCTGCGTCCAGGCGAGCGCCCCCCCAGCACTCATGGAGTACAGGTCTGTGGAACCGTAGGTGTAAGCCGTTCCCGTGTAGGGGGAATAAAAGACCCGCGGCATGTAGACGTCGGGATTGTTGGTGAACTCCTTGGCGCCGTCCCGGTACAGACGCCAGGTCTTCCAGGTCGGTACGCCGCCCCAGTAGCCGTTGTTGTAGAAGACGTCCCCGTCGACGTTGTCGAAGATCTCGACGTCGGCTCCGTCTCCGTCCTCGATGAAGTCCCAGGTCGCACCACCGTCGTAGGACAGAACGGTTCCGTTGTCCTGCAATCCGATCCCCCTGATGAGGCGTTCGGCATCCATGTAGTCGATCTCGCTGCAGGCCAGACCGTAGGTGGAGTTGCCCATGACCGAATAGGTGGAGCCGGTGCTGAACCGGTGGTAGTAGATGCCCCCGTCGTTGCCCATCCACATGAGGTTCGAGCCGGTGATGTCGCTGAAGTACAGCTGGGTGAAATCGACGTGGCCGTAGTCGATACCCGTCTCGTCCTCGCCGAGCTCCCAGGTGGACCCGCCGTCATGGGTGGAGGCAAGCCCGACCCCCGCCACGATGATGAAATTCGCATCGTCCGGATGGAAGGCGATGGCCTGGGCGTGCCAGACCTGATCGCCGCCGAAGGAATACCCCGCCCCGGGATCGATCAGCTCGCCGGTGATGTCGGTCCAGTTGAAGCCGATGTTGGTCGATTTGTAGATCCCGCGCAGGACGTTGCCGTTGGTGAGCATGAGGGCCAGGGTTCCCGGTGTGCTCTTGCTGATGGCCAGCGACCCCCGGGTCCAGTCCTCTGACGGTGGCAGACCCGTGCCGCTGAACTTGGCCCAGGTCTCACCATAATCCTGGGAGAGGTAGATGCCCGAGTTGCCGCCAACGGTCCAGTCGCAGCGAACTCCGTAAAGCCAGCTGGGATCGGTGGGGTGTCTGATGACGTCGGACCACCGGCTCCCGAGAGAGACCCCGCCGGTATCCTGGCCGCGCTGCCAGGTCGCCCCGTTGTCGGCTGAGTAGAGGATTCCCCCGCTGCTTGCCGCGACCAGACGCCGCAGACCAGACACCGGGTCGTCCCCCAGATCGAGGATGCGGTAGAAGTACTCAGGGGTGCCGATGGGCAGGGTCTTGGTCGACCAGGTCGCGCCCGCGTCGAAGGTCTCGAACATGCCTGCGCCTGTATACCGGCGATGATCCCCGGTGCCAACGATGATGTGACTGAAATCGTCCGGATCGACGGTAAAGGCCCGTACCGAGGGATTGGGCAGATTGCGCCCGATGTCGTTCCAGTTGGACAGGGTCAGCGAATTGCAGTACCACAGACCGCCCTGGCAGGCGCCGGCGTAGAGCCGATAGTAGGAACCGTCCCGGAGGATCTGGATTCCCGAGATGCGGCCGTTGCGCGACGGCGACCCGAAGTTGCCTACCGGCCCCACGCGCACCCACTGGTCGATGACCTTGTCGTCCTCGGTCATGTTCGCCCGGCCACGCAGCATGTCGAGGGTTCCCAGTGCCCGGAGGGATTCCATGTAAAGGTCGGGCGGAGTGACGTTGCCTACCGCATTCTCGACCCGTTTCACGTCCTCCTTCCAGACCGGGCCATCGCCCGCTACTCCCTCTTCGCGTCCGGACGGCGCAGTGATACGCACCAGGTCCGGCGTATCCAGCACGTCCTGGGCCATGGCCCCGGTGGGCGTCGAGGCCGCAAGCATCAGGATCAGCGCCATCATTCCGAAGTCCATAATAAGATGATTCGTCCTGAACATCGTTCCACCCCGTTCCAAGGATCGACCCCTACTTGACCAGGAGCATCTTGCGGTTGAACACCTCGCCCGCGACCTCGAGGCGGTAGAAGTACACCCCGGAGGCCGCCTCGCCGCCGCCATCGGTGCGCCCGCGCCAGGTCACCGTGCGGATGCCCGGCTGAACGACCTCGTCCAGGAGCGTTCGCACCAGGCGGCCCTGAAGATCGTAGATCCGGATGCAGGCGTGGGACGGTTCACGGCCGACCGCGAAGCGGATCTCGGTCATGGGGTTGAAAGGATTGGGCGCGTTGCCGAAGAGGACCGGCTTCTGCGGGATCTCCTCACCTGGCGCGCCGGACAGGCCGTCTTCGGGCTGCCAGAAGCCCGAACGGATCTGGAGATCCCCGCGGTCGGAGAAGGTCGATCCGACCACGGACTGGCCCGCGGTCGATTTGAGGGTGATCGGCTCCCTGGTCTGGACGTTGCCTCCGGCCCCCATCACGGTGCGGGTGAAATCGGGCGGCTGGACGGCGGCCAGGACCGCCGTCGCCCCCAGAATGATGGCAATGGCCAGGATCTCGAAACGGATCGTCGGGCTGCGATTCATGACGGCCCCCTCACTGCAGCCCGACGAGGACCAGCACCAGGCCCTCGCCGGAATTCAGGGCCGTCATCGCCTTGCCGACCACAGCACCGTAGGACCGGGCATGATCCGAGGCCTTCATGGCCACGCCCGGCGTGGCCGAGGTGGTGATCATGTCGCCGGGCTCGATGGCCCCGTTCTCGGCGCTCGCCCGCACGTAGACCCTGCCGGTCAGGGCGACTTGCAGTCCCCCGTCAAGCACGCCCTGCTGGCTGAGGGTCAGGCCGGGGTTGACGCCGCCGGCTCCGCTGGCGATGCCGGCCACGCGCTTGTCGTAGGGCTGGTCGCTCAAGGTAAGGCTGCCCGGGTTCTCCGGGTCGATGACCAGAACCGAGCCCGGCTCGATCTGCTCGAGAGCCTCGGTCATGGTGAAGGGCTCGCTGAGGTCGGCCCCGCCGGTGATCGTCACCGACGGGGTGACCACCTCGCCGGAGTTGAGGACACGGTATTTCAGCGAACCGTTCAGGAATCCTCGCACCATGTCCCCGGTGCCGTCCTGCTCCAGGACCATGGTGGCGTCGGTGCCCTGGGCCGCTGCCCAGAGCGCGATGCCGCCGGCGTTCGTGTTCTCGGCCCGGAACGCCGCTCCCGTCTGACCGGAACCGAAGTCGCCGACCACGCGGGTCTGGCCGTCGGCGTCGACCTGGAACTCGCCCGCCGAGACCTGCAGGTACCGGCCCACGACCCGGCCGTCCTTGTCGACCCGGAAGCGCTCGGTGGCCCCCTCGAAGCCCTTGAACAGGGGGCCGGTGCCGCTCTGCTTGGCCACGATGGTGGCGTCGTTGCCCTGCGTTTCGGCCCACAGGCCGATGCCGCCCGCGTTGGTGTTCTGGGCGCGCACCGCCGCGTTGGTCTGGCCCGAGCCGAAGTCGCCCGCCACGTAGACCTGGCCGTCGTCGTACACCTGGAAGGGCCCCTTGGTGACGTGGAATCCGACCGTGTCGACCTTCACCACGTCATAGATCCCGGCGCCCAGGTAGAGGCGGTTCGTGCCCCCCACGGGCCGGATGCGAGCCGTCCCGGCGCCCAGCCCGTCGGTGGCCATGCCGAACCGCAGGCTGTAGGTGGGATCGCCGATCATCACGTCGCCGTAGGTGTTCGTCAGGTCCCAGTTGTTGCCGTCGACGTGCAGAGGAGCCTCGCCCGCGTTGAGGGTCCCGATGGCGACTCCTCCCACCGCATAGGTGCGGCCCTGGATCGCCAGGCCGTCGTTCCCGTTGATGGAGACGGCGCCCGCGTCCGCAATGATGAATCGTCCCGCGCCCGCCCCGCCGCTGTCATAGGACTGGTCCAGGGTTCCCACGGTGCCCCCTCCGCCCGTCGAGGCGGTGGTCTGGACGGTGCCGTCGGGGAACTTGAAACCGCCCGAACGCGACCAGACCTGGCCCCAGGCCGTGAACGGCCCCGGGGACTGATCGGCGAAGTTCGACCGGTGGGAGAACAGGACCATGGACACCGGTTGGTCCCCCATCTGGACGAATCCCTCCCCCAGATCGACCCAGACCCGCAAGGCCTGGTTGGCGATGAAATCCCCGCTCATGGCCGGATCGATGTCCGCCATGAGGGGGCCGCCGATCAGGACGCTGAACAGGCCGTTGTCGACGTCCAGCGGGATCGACACCGCCGGCTCCCGGCGCGACCCGTCGTTGGACCAGAAGTAGGTGCCGCTGACCGAATCCACGAGGGCGAACTTGAAGTCCGCGGTCCCGTCGTACGGGACGCCACGGTACAGGACCATGCCCTGGTAGCTGAAGTTCGTCGGAATCTCGGGGATGGCCAGAGCCTGGCCGGCGGCGGCCAGGGCCAGCAAGGCCGCCAGAATGAGGAAAATACGCTTGGAACCCACGGGTCACCCTCCTGGAACGAGGCTCGGCGCCGGGGCCCGGGAGTCCGAGACGGCGCGTGTCGGCAGCGACCTTTCGGAGGTGAAACGGAATAACCAGGATCGAAATCACACGGGCATCAAAAAACCCCGCACCCTCTCGGGTGCGGGGTTCCGGCCGGCTTGCGCCGGATCCGGTCAGTGGGCTCGGGGGACTCGCAGCTTACCAGCCGCGGCCGCCACCGCCGCCGCCGTAACCACCACGGCCACCACCGCCGCCGCCACCGCCGCCGCGGGGCCGATCCTGGGCCTCGTTGACCCGCAGGCTGCGGCCGCCCATCTCCTGGCCGTCGAGGGCCTGGATGGCCGCCATGGCAGCGTCGTCGTCCATCTCCACGAAGCCGAAGCCGCGGGGACGGCCGGTCTCACGGTCGTTGATCAGAGCCACGCTGTGGACCGTGCCGTGCTGGCCGAACAGGTCCTGGATTTCCTCGTTGGTGGCGCTGAAGGGCAGGTTACCCACGTAGATCTTCTTCATCTCTCTTCTTCTCCAAATGCCGGTCGCACCGGCGGAATCAAGCCTTCAGGATTGCCGGCCTTATCCGGAAAACCCCTCAGCCTCAACGTCGATCCGGCACCGCGCCGGACCTCACTCCTCCACGGACCCAGAAGCGGGCCTGCGGAAGATCCTGCCGTCCAACCGGAGTCGAACGGGTTCCTTCAATCCTCACCCTGCGCAGACCGCGGCGACGCCGCGGGCGAGGGTTCCAGTTTCCGAGAAGTCGAGAGAAAATCTACCGGCCGGGAAGGCCCGAGGAAGGTCTATCTTTTCTCAGAAGCCGGGTAAATGATAGAACAGGGGCAAGGAGTTGGCAATCATTCTTTTGCCTCCGGAACGGCGCTCCGAAAAGCCCCCCGGGAGGCCCACCGGGCACCCCTTCCCGGCCCCCTTCCTTGACAGGCGGCCCGCCGGCGCTTAACCTGCCGCCGGTCCTTTAATCGCGGCCCGCGAGCCCGAAAGGAAATGCCCATGGATGCCTGCCTGGCCCTGGAAACGGGGCTGATCTTCCGCGGACGCCGCCTCGGCGCCCCCCTCGACGCCGGCGGCGAGGTCGTCTTCCACACGGGGATGACCGGCTACCAGGAAATCCTCACCGATCCCAGCTACGCCGGCCAGATCGTCGTCTTCACCGCCTCCCACATCGGCAACTACGGCATCCACCGGGACGACAGCGAGTCGCCGCGGATCCACCCGCAGGCCGTCATCGTGCGCGACTTCTGCCGCCGCAGCTTCCACCGCCGCAGCGAGTACGATCTGGACCAGGTCCTGCGCCGGGCCGGCGTGCCCGCCCTGACGGGGGTGGACACCCGCGCCCTGACCATCGGCCTGCGCGACGGCGGGGCCTGCCGGGGGGTGATCGGGCAGGGGGATCCCGACGTTCTGGTCACCCGCGCCCGCGCCCTGCCCCCCATCGACGCCGTGGACTGGGTGGCGAAGGTCACCACGCCCCACATGGTCCGGTTCCCCGAAGAACCCGCCTGCGAGCGGCCCTTCGAGGTCGCGGTGCTGGACTGCGGGGTGAAGAAGAGCATCCTGCGGCGGCTGGTCCGCGAGGGCTGCCGGGTGCGGGTGTTCCCGGCGACGGCGACGG
>JAHJTW010000037.1 GCA_018829565.1 bacterium
ACACGAAGACCGTGTTCGCCCGGGCCTACAAGGGCGGCGTCACCTACGATTCCGTCTCCCGCGACGTGACCGTCTACGCCCTGGGAGTGCCCACCTTCACGTACACCAGCGACCTGAGCAGCGGCGCGGATATGGCGATGACCGAGTTCTTCATCGCCACCCCGGGCGGGTTCTCGGACCCCGCCCTGCACACCTCCCACTGGTACACCGACAACAGCGCTCCGGTGGCCATGCTGACCGTGCCCATCCGCATCGCCAGCCAGACCGACCTGAGCTTCGACGAGATCGCCATCGTCGAGCCCGGCGATCCCGGCACGGTGTTCGGCGACAGCGGATTCTGGGACTACGTGACGGTCGAGGGTTCGCTGGACGGCATCACCTGGCAGACCGTCGCCGGCGCCTGGGATTGCCGCGAGTACGCCGTCTGGGAAACGGCCTTCAACGGCGGGCAGAGCGGCAATTCGTCGATGTACCGCAACCGCACGATCAACCTGAACAACACCTTCTCCGCCGGGGACACCATCCTGCTGCGTTTCCGGCTCTATGCCGACGGCTACGTGACGGGCTGGGGCTGGGCCATCGACAACATCGAGATCCTGCCCAACGGGATCAGCGGGGTCGAGGACACGCCGCGCGCGGTGACCCTGGGCCGCAACTATCCCAACCCCTTCAATCCCATGACCAACATCTCCTTCAGCCTGCCCGCCGACGGCAGGGTCAAGCTGGAGATCTTCGACCCCCGCGGGCGCCTGGTTCGCACGCTGCTGGACGAGCCGCGGCAGGCCGGCGATCACCGCGTGGTGTGGGACGGCAAGGACGGCAAGGAACAGCCCTCGGCCGCCGGCGTGTACTTCTACCGCCTGACTTCCGGGGCGACCGTGCTGCAGGAGAAGATGACCTTGATCAAGTAGCCGGTCCCAACCGGGGACCCGCCCTCGACAGACGAACCCCCGCTGCGGCGGGGGTTCGTTTTTTTCAGGCAGGACCGGAGGCCGGTTCAGAGCGTGATCACCTTGTCCGCCTCCCACTGCGCCTCGACGATGTCCTTCATGCCGCCGGCGACGCCGACCTGCAGTTCATCGAGCAGACCGAAGTGGTTCAGGCACGTCGTGCAGACGATCAGGCGCACCCCCTTGTCCGCCAGGGACTGCAGCTCCTCCAGGACCGGCGACCCGGTAACGGCCAGCTTGACGCCGCCGGCGTAGAGACAGATCACCCCGGGCAGGCGGTCATCGAGGTCCAGCATGTTCAGGAAGGTCGTGACCAGCTTGTGGGCGAGGGCGGGATCGGCGACGCCCATGCCGTCGTTGTTGATGACCAGGGTGACGGACGGCTCGGTGCTCACGGCTGATCCTCCCGGGTAAATGGCACGAAGGCCAGCAGGGTGGTGGGGTACTTGTCGGTCATGATGAGGAATCCCCGGTCGTCCAGACGGACCAGGGCTTCCCAGTTGCGGCATTCGCCGTCCGGTTGCAGTTCGAGCCAGAGCGGCGGGGTATCGGTGCGGACGATGCCCTCCGGGGTCAATTGCAGTTCCAGAAGCCGTTCGATGCAGCCGCCGGGGTCGAAGCCCTCGGGAGCGCCGAAGCGTGCGACTTCCGGGTCGGGAGCGGGCTGCAGGACCCCCCCGTCGGGGGGGAAGAAGTAGTTCATCACCCAGAAGCGGCCGTCCGCATCCAGGGCCGTGGCGTCGGTGACGCGGTACTCGATGGCGGGGAAGGGGAGGGACCCCTGGTACTGCAGGTCCAGGCCGAAGACCTTGGCCCGCGGTTCGGGGTTGACGTTGCGCCCGTTGGCTTCGCTGAAGGTCAACACCCGCCGGCCGTCGATGACCAGGGATTCCTCAGCGATGTTGGGGATGTTCAGACCCAGGGGGATGGAGGAAAGGTGGGTCAGGTCGATAGTCACCTTGCCGTCGTGGAACTGGTAGCGACCGCTGACCAGGTAGCCCGCCATGGAAGTGTCCTCCTTGGCCTCGGCGGTCAGGTAGCAGACGTCCCCGGCGATGCCCATGGCCTCGAGCCCGTCGAAACCGCGGACGATGCGCAGCAATCCCGGGCTGCGGCACTCGATCATCCGCGGTTCCACCACCGTTCCGGTCGGATCGTCCACCGCGGCCAGGATCTCGGCTTTGCTCACGGCGAAGAAACCGAGGACGTCCTCGGGACCGAAGATGTCGGGAAACTGCGGCAGCACCGCCAGGGTATCGCCCTTCCAGGTCAGGCCGGAGACCTCGGCCCTGCGGTCGGCGACCGGTCCGGCCAGCTGCAACAGGACCGGGGCGACGGTGCGCGGCCGGGCGGTGGCGCAGGAGGAGGTCGCGACCAGCAGCAACCAGAGCAGGAGCGCCAGACGCCGCTCAGTAGAGTTCATACTTCACCAGCCTGCCGTCGAGACCGCCGTTGCGCAGGGGAATGCGCCTCGCGGCCTTGAGCCCCACCAGCTTGGTCAGCTCCGGGTCGCCCAGATAGACCCAGGCCTCGCTGCCGGTGCACTTCTGCTTGAGGAAATCCCCGAAGTCCTGGAGGAAGGCCGCCATGTCGTCCCCCTGCTTCATGCGGATCCCGTAAGGAGGATTGCAGACGATGATCCGGTTCTCGAGAGGTTCGAGAGTCCGGAAGTCGCCGGTCTTCACGCGCAGCTCGTCGCCGCCAGGCAGACGGGCGTTGTTGCGGCGGGTGATCTGCACGGCGGCCGGG
>JAHJTW010000038.1 GCA_018829565.1 bacterium
TCGGTGTTGAAGGCGTGGCGGGCCGACACCCAGTGCAGGGTGCCCTTGACCTTGCGGCCGTCGGGGGAATCCCCCCCGCGGGTGGCCGGATCGTAGGAGCAACGCAGTTCGACGACCTCACCGGTGGCCGGATCCTTCACCACCTCGTCGCAGGTGATGTAGTAGGCGTGCTTCAGGCGCACCTCGCCGCCGGGCTTCAGCCGGAAGAACTTGTTGGGGGCGTCCTCGCGGAAGTCGTCCTGCTCGATCCACAGCTCCCGGCAGAAGGGAACCTGGCGGGTGCCCGCGTCCGGATCCTCGGGGTTGTTGATGCAGGTGATCGGTTCGACCTGGTCCTCGGGGTAGTTGACAAGGACGACCTTCAACGGCCGCAGCACGCCCATCACCCGCGGGGCGGTCCGGTTCAGTTCCTCCCGCAAGGCCCACTTCAACAGATCCAGGTCGACGGTGGAGTCGCGCTTGGCGACGCCGATCCGCTCGGTGAACTTCCGGATGGACGAGGGGGTGTAGCCCAGGCGGCGCAGACCGCTGATCGTCGGCATGCGCGGGTCGTCCCAGCCGGTGACGCGCCCCTCCTTCACCAGTTGCAGCAGCTTGCGCTTGCTCATCACCGTGTAGGTGAGGTTCAGGCGGGCGAACTCGATCTGCCGCGGGCGGTGGGGCACCGGCAGGTTCTCGATGAACCAGTCGTAGAGGGGCCGGTTGACCTCGAACTCCAGGGTGCAGATGGAGTGGGTGATGCCCTCGATGGCGTCGCTCTGCCCGTGGGCGAAATCGTAGAAGGGATAGATGCACCAGGTGTCGCCGGTACGGTGGTGGTGCGCCTTGCGGATGCGGTAGAGCAGGGGATCCCGCATCTTCATGTTGGGGTGCGCCATGTCGATCTTCGCGCGCAGGGTGTAACGGCCCTCGTCGAACTCGCCGTTCTTCATCCCCTCGAACAGCCGGAGGCTTTCCTCGGCGGGACGGTCGCGGTCGGGGCTGGGCCGGCCGGGCTCCGTCACGGTGCCGCGGAACTCGCGGATCTGCTCGTCGTTCAGGCTGCAGACGTAGGCCTTGCCGGTGCGGATCAGGTGCTGGGCCCAGGCGTAGAGCTGGTCGAAGTAGTCCGAGGCGTAGAACTCCCGGTCCTCCCAGTCGGCGCCCAGCCAGCGCACGTCCGCCTTGATGGAATCGACGTACTCGGTCTCTTCCTTCTCGGGATTGGTGTCGTCGAACCGCAGGTTGAACTTCCCGCCGAATTCGCGGGCGATGCCGTGGTTCAGCAGGATGCTCTTGGCATGGCCGATGTGCAGGTAGCCGTTGGGCTCGGGCGGGAACCGGGTGTGGACCCGGCCCTCGTTGCGGCCGGCGGCCAGGTCGTCCTTGATCTGGGCGCGGATGAAGTCCACGCCGGCATCCTCGGACCCTGCGGCGGGCCCGGATTCGCGGGGATCGCGATCGTCGGTCATGAGCGGATCGGCCTTTCTTGCGGACGGGGTTCGCCCCGGGCGGGGGCGCGGGTCACGGCTAAGCTAATGTGCCACGCTCCGGATGTCTACCATCCGGGGGGTAGCCGGCCCAGCCGCACCGGGGATTTTGACTGTACTCCCTCCGATTCCGGTATTATAAGACAATTGAAATCTTTTTTGTGGGGGGTCGATCACTTGAAACCGATAATGTCCGGCCACTCCGTGCTGCTGGGGGCGCTTTCCCTGGCCGTGGCCGCCCTGGTCCTCTCGGTCCTGGTCCAGGGTTGGGATTACTACGCGACGCCTTACGCCGAGCGACCTCACCACGAGGGGTTCCGGGTTTTCCGGTCCGCAGGGGACGTCGGCCACGGCCTGGGCATCCTCGGCAGCGCCATGGTCCTGCTGTTGCTGCTCTATTCGGTGCGGAAGCGCAATCGCCGCCTGCGCAACCTGGGCCCCCTGCGGACCTGGCTGCGCTACCACATCTTCCTGGGGGTGGCGGGCCCCGTCCTGATCACCCTCCATACCGCCTTCAAGGTGGAGGGGCTGGTCGCGGTCAGCTACTACTCCATGGCGGCGGTGGCGCTCAGCGGGGTCTTCGGCCGCTACCTCTACCAGCAGATCCCCCGCAACGTCCTGGGCGAGGCCCTTTCCGAGCAGGCCATCGAGGACGGCAGGGAAGAGCTGCTCGTCCAGCTTTCGGAGCGGTTCGGGATGGACCAGGCCGCCACCGACGCCCTCGATCGGATCGCCCTGGACCGTCTGGGGGCCCGGTCGACCGTGGCGACCCTCCTGGTCCTGCCGGTGGTCAACCTGGGGCTGGCCCGCCGATTGCATAGCTGGGCGATGGGAATTGATGGGCAAAGACCCGATGAGGTGGTGGATCTGGCCCGGCGGTGGGTCCTGCTGACCCGCAGGCTCCACCTCTTCCGCCAGATCAACGACCTGTTCCATTACTGGCACGTATTCCATAAACCGTTTGCGATCATCATGATCCTGGTGATGATCGTCCATGTCGCGGTGGCGGTGACCCTGGGCTATACCTGGATCGTCTGAGGACTCGTGGGGGGGGGAGGGTTTCTTTGATTCAAGAAAGACAGGGTCCGGTCGGCCGGTTCCAATGCGGGACGCCATCGTCCTTTTTCGTGTCGATCTGCATGGTGCTCGCACTGGGCCTCAGCCCGGGATTCGCCACGGCCCAGCTGTCGCCGGGGAAGCTGAGCCGGCCTCACGCGCACCTCGAGGGCATCCGCAACTGCAACGAATGCCACAGTCTGGGGGACCGCCAGGTCCAGCCCCAGTGCCTGAAGTGCCACACGGAGATCCAGGCCATGCGCGACGAGGGCAGGGGCTTGCATTCCCTGGAGGATTTCCAGGATTGCGTGGATTGCCACGTCGAGCACAACGGCGAGGACTACGACCTGCTCTACTGGCCCCTGGGCAAGGACGGGTTCGCCCACCAGGACGTGGGGTTCAAGCTCGAGGGCCGCCACGCCCGCCTGGACTGCCGCCAGTGCCACACCGTCAAATACGTCCAGGATCCCGGCCGGCTGCGGGCCATGGGCAAGGACCTGGGGCGCACCTATCTGGGACTGGATACCGCCTGCACCGCCTGCCACAAGGATCGCCACCAGGGCCAGTTGCCGGCCGATTGCGCCGCCTGTCACGGTCAGGAGACCTTCAAGGATCCTCCCGGATTCGACCATGCCAGGACGGCGTTCGCCCTGACCGGCAAGCACGTGGGAACCGAGTGCGCCAAGTGCCACCGGCCCGAGTCCATCCTGGCGGGCGCCGATCCCACGCCCCGCTACAAGCCGGTCGACCACGCCACCTGCGTTTCCTGCCACAAGGACGCCCACGCCGGCGCTCTCGGCCCTTCCTGCACCGATTGCCACACGACCGAGGACTGGCGCAGGATCAGCGGCGGATCCTTTGACCACGACCGCACCAGGTATCCCTTGCGGGGACGCCATGCGGGTCTGGAATGCTCGCGGTGCCACGGGGTGGCAGAGGGCCGGGCCAGACCGGCCTTCGCCCGGTGTTCCGATTGCCACAGGGACGAGCATGCGGGTGAAGCGAGAAGCCGGCCGCAGTGGCTCCAGTGCGAGGGATGCCACACGGTGGAGGGGTTCCGACCCGCAGGATACGCCCTGGAACGTCACGGCCAGGGCTCCTTCCCTCTGCGCGGCGCCCACCTGGCGGTTCCCTGCGGGGCCTGCCACCGTCCCGAGCAGGACGGCCTGGCGATCCTGGATCTCGCTCCGGAGCACCGGAGCTGCGGTTCCTGCCATGGGAATCCCCACGGGGAGGCCGTCTCGGATCCTGTCCGGGGCAGCGGCCGGCTGGAGTGCGCCCAGTGCCACACCGAATCGTCCTGGCGGGCTACAGCCGCGGCGGGCGGGTTCGACCATGACCGCACGTCGTTTCCCCTGGAGGGCCGCCACCGGCAGGCCGCCTGCCGGCAATGCCATCCCCCGATCGAGGGCCAGGCCGGCCGCCTGGTCTTCAAGGGTGCGCCCCGGGTCTGCCGCGAGTGCCACCCCGATCCCCATCAGGGCCAGTTCGCGGGCAAGTGGGACGATGCAGCAGGCGGTGTCGATTGCGCCCGCTGCCACGTCAACCAGGACTGGTTGGCCGAGAAGTTCGACCACGAGCGGGATTCGCGGTTCCCCCTGCGGGGCGGCCACGAACGGACCCCGTGCCGCGCCTGTCACCAAGCTGAAGAGACCCCCGCAGGGACCATGGTGCGCTTCAAACCACTGCCGGTGACCTGCGCCGAATGCCATGCGGGCGATCCCGCTCCCCGAAGGATGGAACCATGAGCATCCGCCCTTCCCTTCTCGTCCTCTTGACCGTCTGGGCCGGGGCTTCCGGCGCCGGGGGAGCCGAGAGCGTCAATCCGCACGGATCGATGTCCCTGGAATGTTCGGCCTGCCACACCGAGGAATCCTGGCGGGTGACCCGCTCACCGGAGGGGTTCGACCACGCCGTGACCGGATTCACCCTGGAGGGTCTGCACGGGCACGTGGAATGCCGCGATTGCCACCAGGATCTCCGTTTCGCCTTCGTGGGCATCCGGTGCGCCGACTGCCATGACGACTTCCACAAGGGACGGCTGGGGCCGGCCTGCGAGGAGTGCCACACGCCCGACGGCTGGACCGACCGCGACGAACTGGTCCGTCGCCACGACGCCACGCCGCTGCCCCTGGTGGGAGCCCATGCCCGTCTGGACTGCGAGGCCTGCCACGTCGGGGCCGTCGCCTCGGACTACGCAGGGACGCCCTCGGACTGCTTCCAGTGCCATGCCGCCCAGTACGAGGCCACCAGCAATCCGCCCCATGCCGCCGCGGGCCTGGGAACCGATTGCGTCCGGTGCCATGGCGTGTTCGCCGCGACCTGGGGGCCAGGGGACTTCGTCCATTCCCCGGCGTTTCCCCTGGAAGGCGGCCATGCCGGTCTGGAATGCATGAGTTGCCACACCACCGATTTCTCGGCGCTGCCCCTGGATTGCGCCTCCTGCCACCTGGAGGACTTCAACGATACCGACGACCCCGACCACGAAGCGGGAGGATTCCCGCAGGATTGCACGCAGTGCCACTCGACCCAGGCCTGGCAGCCGGCATCCTTCGACCATGACCTGACCTCCTTCCCCCTGACGGGCGAACATGTGGAGGTGGACTGCGCCAGCTGCCACACGGCGGGCTACACGGGCACCCCCACCGCTTGCCAGTCGTGCCACCTCGACGATTACAACGAGGCGGACGATCCGGACCACGCCGGCAGCGGTTTCCCCCTGGACTGCGCCCAGTGCCACCAGACCACGGACTGGGACGGCGCCCAGATCGACCACGATCAGACGGCGTTCCCCCTGACGGGTGAACACCTCTCGGTGGACTGCGCGAGCTGCCACACGGCGGGCTACACGGGCACGCCGACCGCCTGCGAGTCCTGCCACCTCGACGACTACAACGGGACCACCGACCCCGATCA
>JAHJTW010000003.1 GCA_018829565.1 bacterium
ACCTTGGGGAAGTGGCGGTGCCAGAAGTGCGGGGCGACGAGGGGGAACAGGGCGATGGACAGCAGGATTCCCGCGAAGGGGATGGCGGTCCAGAGCGGCAGGGCGCCGACGGGATCGGCGTGGCCGGAGCCGTGGGCGTCGCCGTGGCCTTGATCGTGGCCCTGAGTCCCGGCCTGGCCCTCGGCATGCGCAGGAGCGGTTTCGACCGCCTCCTGGGCGGCGGAATGGTCGTCAGCCTGTTGCTCGTGATCCTGGGCCGTGGCAGTCCCGGCCGCGAAACCGGTGAACGCCCAGCAGCCCAGGACGACCGCCAGCAACCAGAGCCGCGGGCCCGGACGGCCTCGCCTCGACAAGGAAGGGACCATCGATTTGCCTCCCTGCAATTATGAAGATTCACTTCGTGCCGCGAATCGACCCTAGGCCAACTCCCGGCGCCTGTCAATTCATGCCCGCCGCTGCAGCGGGCCCGCACGCAAGCCGTCGGGGCTAGGCGATCATCCGCCGGATGACCGGACCGACCCCGTCGATGACGAGCTGGACGGCGATGACCGTCAGCAACAATCCCATCAGCTTCTCGATGATCTTCAGGCCCGTGTGACCGAGCCGGGCCAGGACGGCGTCGGCGCCCATGAGAATGACTCCGGTCACGGCGAGGATCAGGGCCACCACCCCCAGCACGAACAACGGCCCGAGCTGGCCGGGGGCCTGGGGCGTCAGCACCATGACGGTGGTGATGGAACCCGGTCCCGCCAGCAGGGGGATGGCCAGCGGCGTGATGGCCGGATCGTCGTGGTCCTCATGGGGGGGATGCATCTCGGTGTCCTGGGCGTAGGAGGTGCGGATGCCGGTCCGCCAGCGCCGCGGGCGGGACTGGAGCATGTCCAGGCCGATCCCGAAGAAGATGACGCCGCCGGCGATGCGGAAGGCGTCGATGGTGATGCCGAACATGTGCAGGAGCTGCCGGCCGAGCAGGGTGAAGGCGCTCAGGATGAAGAAGGCGGTGATCAGGGCCTTGATCAGGGTCCGGCGCTTGCGCCGGCGATCCATGTGCGAGGTCAGGCCGCTGAAGAAGGGGATGCCTCCCAGGGGGTCGACGACCGCGAACAGGGAGGAGAAGGAGAACAGGAGGAAGGCGGTGAGGCTCATGACTTGACCTCCGGTCGACCGGCATTCTGGGGACAGGACGCAATATTGCGATTGGAAGGTGCGAACGCCAGCACTGTTTCCGGAATCGGACGCCGGTGTTACGGGTTGACGCCGCTCCCGGTGCTGGGGATGATGCAGGAACGTTCCTGGAGGCGTTGACGTCCATGCACGGCGGTTTTTCCCAAAATCCGGCCCTGGTCGTCGCCCTGGCCCTGATGGTCGGGGTGCTGGCCCAGTCGCTCGCCCGGCATCTGCGGATCCCGGGCATCGTTCTGTTGCTGGGCGCCGGGGTGGCCCTGGGACCCGACCTGCTGGGAGTCCTCGATCCCGACGTCCTCGGCGGCGCCCTGGAGATCCTCACCGGATTCGCGGTGGCCGTCATCCTCTTCGACGGCGGGTTGAACCTGAACATCCGGAGGATGCGCCGGGAAGGCGGCATCATCCGCCGGCTGTTGACCCTCGGGGTGGTGGTGACCACCGCCGGGGGGGCGCTCGCCGCCCGCTTCCTCCTGGGCTGGAGCTGGACCCCGTCCCTGCTGTTCGGCACGCTGGTCATCGTGACCGGGCCCACCGTGGTGACGCCCCTGCTGCGCCGCATCAAGGTGCGGCGCAACCTGGAGACGATCCTCGAGAGCGAAGGGGTGTTGATCGACGCGGTCGGGGCGGTGATCGCGGTCGTCGCCCTGGAGATCGCCCTGGGCACCTCGTTCGCTGCGGGAGCCTTGAGCGCACCGACCCGCCTGCTGGCCGGAATGGCGGTCGGGGCGCTCGGCGGCGGCGTGATGGGACTGCTGCTGCGCTGGCACACGCTGGTGCCCGAGGGCTACGAGACCATCTTCACGCTTTCCTTCACGCTCGCCCTTTACCAGGTGAGCAACGCCATCACACCCGAATCGGGCATCATGGCGGCGATCACGGCCGGAGCCGTGGTCGGCAACACCGGCCCCCGCAGCGAGCGTGAGATCAGGGAATTCAAGGAGCAATTGACGACGCTGCTGATCGGCATGCTGTTCGTCCTGCTGGCCGCCGACGTGCGCGTGGCCGAGGTCCAGGACCTCGGCCGTTCGGGGGTTCTGGTGGTCCTGGTCCTGATGTTCGTGGTCCGGCCCCTGAACATCCTGGCGTGCAGCGTGGGGTCGGCTCTGGGCTGGCGGGAGAAGGCCTTCCTGGCGTGGGTGGCGCCGCGGGGCATCGTGGCCGCGGCGGTGGCGTCCCTCTTCGCCGAACGGATAGACCACGCGGGAGGCGAGTACGGCGGCCAGTTGAGGTCGCTGGTCTTCCTGGTCATCGCCGCGACGGTCGTGGTCCAGGGCGCCACCGCCGGGCTGGTGGCGCGGCTGTTGAAGGTCCAGCGGCCGGGGGGCAAGGGGATCGCCGTTCTGGGCGCCAATCCCCTGGGGCGTCTGCTGGCCGGGCAACTCCAGGACCACGGTCACGACGTCGCCGTCATCGACGCCAATCCGGCGCTGTGCCACGAAGCGGAGGAAGCAGGCCTGCGCGTGGTGTTCGGCAACGCCCTGACCGAGAGGGTGATGCTGCGGGCCCAGATGGACACGCGGCGGGCGGCCGTGGGGGCCACGAACAACGAGGCCGTGAATCTCCTGTTCGCCACCAAGGCCCGCCAGGAGGCCAAGGTTCCCATGGCCTACGCCCTGGGGGAACGCAATCACGGGGGCGTCACGGCCGAGCATTTCGGCGAATCGGGCATCCGCCTGCTGTTCGGCGGGGAAATCGACGCGGAGCTGTGGGCGGTCCGGGTCCGACGGGACCTGACGGTGCTGGAGGATTGGCGCCGTGAGGATGAGCCGCAGGACGTCCCGTTCCTCCTGGACCGCGAATCCCTGGCCCAGATGTTGCCCCTGTTCGTCGTCGACGGCAAGGGCAAGCTGGAACTCGTGGACGAACGCACCCGGTGGGGCAAGGGCACGGTGATCAGATGGCTGATCCTGGCGGAAAAGCAGGACCAGGTCGGGACCTGGCTGGAGGATCGGGGCTGGAGGAGGCAGGCGGATCCCGTGGAGGCCGTTGACGATCACGACGAGGCCGAAGGCGCCGGACCGGGGAAGGCGACGTGAGCGGATCCGTCCTTCACCAGGACCGAATCCTGCTGCCCCTGAGGCTGGGCCTTTCGGCTCTCCTGCTCCTGGAGGCTGCGGCCGCCTGGCTTCCGGGCCCCGCCCTTTGGGGATTCAATCACCTGGCGTGGTTGCCGGCGCCCTGGCGCATCCTGGTTCCGCTTGCCGGTTTCGCCGCCGTCTGGACTCCCGTCGGCCGGTGGCTGGGGGGCATCCTCGCCGGGGGGCGGGGGGCTGCCTTCCTGGAGCGGCGGGCCTTGGCCTACGGGGTGGCGCCGGCGCTGGGCGGGCTGGTGTTCTTCCTGCTGCAAGACCGCGTCCACCTGCTGGGGGACGGCGCGACCCTTGCCGACAACCTGGCCAAGGGCGTGATCTTCCACGGCTTCGATTTCATGACCTATTTCCTGTACGCCCAGGCTTTCCAGTGGCTGGGCGCCGGCCCTGAATCCCAGGCGTATTCCGTCATGGCTTGGGGCAGCATCCTGTCGGGCGCCGTCTACGTGGGGGCCGCCGCCTGGGCGGCCCGCCGTCTGGAATGCCGGCCCGCCGGCCGATCCCTGCTCTTCGGCCTGCTGGTTTCGGCTCCCATCCTGCAGATCTTCATGGGATATGCCGAAGTGTACGCCCCGCTGGCCGTCGCCCTGATGGCCTTTGCGGCCTGTCTCTGCCTGGATGCCGAGGGGAAAGCGCCCCTGTGGTGGGCGGGGGCCGCGTGGGCTGTCGCCCTG
>JAHJTW010000039.1 GCA_018829565.1 bacterium
GGATTCCGGTTCCGGACCAGTCCGTGCCGGTATAACCGACCCCCGAGACTTCATTCATGTAGGTGGATCCCGTCGCACCGTAGGACAGCTGGATCCCGTTGCCGGCGATGTCGGGCGTGGGATAGGAATGCACCTCGTTCTCGTCCACGGTGAACACCATCTCGGGGCCGCCGACATAGATCCCGCCCTTCTGGAAACTGGGGATCAGGTTGCCGGAGACGTCGATGGTGAACGGTCCGGTGACCGGCCCGTGGCTGAAGGACATGCTCACCACCCGCTGGGCGCCGGGGCCCGACGGATAGGTGATCCCCGCCACTTCGCAGGAGGTCACCGACCCGTTGCTGTCATGGAAATAGATGCCGTAGAAGTTGTCAGGGCCGGTATCCCGGCCGTCGACCTTCAGGCCGGTCACATGGACGGTGGCACCCACGGCGGCGATGACTGCGTCGACCGTGCGGGCCGACCCCGTCCAGGTGGTGATGCCGAAGGTGGTCCGGTCGATGAGATCGGGGGCCTCGACGGTGGTCTGGAGCATCCCCGCCCCGGCCAGGGTCAGATCCTTGTCGATATAGAGCTGTTCCCGGTAAGTCCCGCCAGCCACCTGGATGACGTCTCCCGGCGCCGCCGCGTCGATGGCTGCCTGTATGGTCCCGAAGTACGTGTCCTGCGTCACGTTGTGGACCGGGGGCAGTTCACCGAAGAACACGGGTACCCCGCTGTTGTAGATGGACGTCTGCATCCATTCGATGTACGCATTGCAGTTGCGCTGCCACGATCCGAGACCTAGCTGAATGCCGGACACGACGGAGTTGGCGCCGAACAGCACCGGCCCCCACGTCGTATCGGCCTGCCAGTCCGCCAGGGTCTTGGCGATCGTTCCGTTGGGCGTTGCCGTACCGAACGTGTCGGCCCAGTATGAGTTGCCGGACTGGCCGTAGAGGAACCAGGTGCCGTTGTTGAGGTCGACGTTATGGGTGTTCCAGGCGTTTGGCGTTGAGCTATCGGGTACAAACACGAGCCCCAGGTCCCAGGTGGGTTCGCCGCTGCGCGTGGCCGTGAAGCCAGCCTGCGAGGCGGTCCAGTTCTGTGACTTGAACATGAGACGGAATGCCAGGGCCCGTTCGGTAGGATTCGGTTCCTTGTACCACCGGTAGGATGCGTAGAAACCCGCGTCCAGGACGTCGGAGGCCGGCGCCCAACCAGCGAGGTTGACCGCGCTGATGGTCCCCTTGGTTAAATTGTTGTCGCCCTGCGTGATCTTGAGGATGTTGCCCAAGGTAGAACCGAGAGGAGGAGCCACAAAGGAGAGAATCTGGGCGATTGCGAGATCATCTGCCGCAGTCGGGGTCTGTCCCGGGCGGCCGTGAAGCGTCGAGTTGAGTCCGACGAGATCCGCGCCAGTCAGGTCGCGAGTGTCGTCGGAATACCAGCCCTCATCGCCGAGCCCCGAGACATACTGTGTCTGGGCCCCCGCCACCCCTGCCAGCAGCACCATCGCCGCCACCATGGGCATCAGCCTCGTGGAAAAGTTGACATATCGCATGGATGCGCCCCCTTCTTGGTCAGTGGAAAGATGATGAACACAATCCCAAATGGACATCGAATGCATACGCTGAGGCCTGTCCAGGGCGCCAAGGGGCTGAATCACCTCGCTCGGTGAATCAGAGGACCGTTCCGTCGGTCATAATTCTGAAGGAAATGTGCATAATCCTGCGCTGTATTCCGACGCAAAGAGAACGCGAATTGATATATCCCGGCGGGGGGCGAACCCGGGAACCTGGGCGATAGGGGGCGAGGCAGATATTGTCCCAGATCGTGGTCTGGGTGTCAAGGGCATTGCGAAACCACAAGGTTGACCCCATCAAGGGCAATCCCGACCTGAATTCCAGAGAAAAGAAGGAGGGGCCGCAGCCCCTCCCTCCCAATCTACAATCGGTGCCGGTAGGCCCCTAGTCGAACGACAGGGGGAAGTCCGCCGGAGCCGTCCACTTGTGGGCGGTCAGCAGGTCGTAGAACAGGTTGTTGGACCCGTAGGTCAGGCTGTAGGCCTCGTAGCCCAGGATGTTCAGGGCGGCGGTGACCTGCGAGCTGTGCTGGCCCGTCCAGCAGTACACGACGATGGGCATGTCCGTCGGCAGGTTGGCCAGCATGCCGCCCACCTCGAGGCTCTCGTACGGCGTGAACTGGAAGGAACCGGGGATGTGGCCGGGGACGCCGGAACCCCCGGTGCCCAGGTAATCGGCCTCGCCGAAGTAGTTCACGACGAAGTAGTCGTCCAGGTAGTCCTGGATGTCCACGTACTTCTTACCCTTGAACCCGTTGGTCAACATGGTCTGGATCCGGTCGTCCAGCGTGGCGCCGGTCAGCGTCGGGTAGGCATGTCCGACCAGGTCGCCGTTGTTGTTGGTGGTCTCGGGGTTGGTCAGGTGGTTGCCCGTATTCGAGTTCCACGGCCCCGCGGTCGCGGCGTTCCAGGAGGACATGCCGAAGCCCAGGGTCTTGACGTTCTCGTACCCGGACAGCTCCAGGGCCACCTTGGCGTGCCCGGCGCTCTGCCCCGAGTAGCACACCAGACAGATCGGATCGGAAGCCGTGAGACCCAGGCCGTCCACGTAGGTCAGGACGTTGGCCAGGGTCGTGTTGTGGGCGCCCTCGATGTGACCCAGGGTGGCGAAATCCGTGGCCGACCGGATGTCGATCACCGTGTAGGTGGCCAGGTTGTCGTAGAGGTTCTGGGCGGTGATGACGCCGGGGCAATCGGTGGCGTCGTTGATGTAGGCCTCGACCGCGCCGGAGATGGTGGAGAATTCAGCGGTGGGAGCCGGGCCCATTTCCATGTCGTAGTCCGCCGGACCGGTCCACTTGTGGGCCGTGAGGCTGTCGTAGAACAGGTTGTTGGACCCGTAGCTCAGGCTGTAGGCCTCGTAGCCCAGCATGTTCAGGTACGCGGTGACCTGGGAGCTGTGCTGGCCTGTCCAGCAGTACACCACGATGGGCATGTCCGTGGGCAGGTACTTCAGCATCTGCTCGATGCCCAGGCTCTGGTACGGGGTGAACTGGAAGGCCCCGGGGATGTGTCCCGGAACGCCGGCGGTGCCGTTTCCCAGGTAATCGGCCTCTCCGAAGTAGTTGACGATGAAGTAGCTCTCCAGGTTGTCCATGATGCTCGTGTAGGTCTTGGCCTTGAAGCCGCCGGCCAGCGTCAGGGAGACCCGGTCGGCGACGACGGTGTCCTTCGATTCGCCCAGCACCGGGTAGGCGTACTCGACGAGGTCCCCGTTGTTGTTCTCGGTTTCGGGATTCGCCAGGGTGTTGCCGCGGTTGGTATAGTAGCCGCCCGCGGTGGCCTCGTTCCAGGAGCACATGCCGAAGCCCAGGGTCTTGACGTCATCGTAACCCATCAGTTCCATGGCGATCTTGACGAAGCCGGCGCTCTGGCCGGAATAGCAGGTCACCACGTAGGGCTTGTCGGTGGGGATGGACTTGGCGGCCAGATCGTCGAGGATGGTGGCCAGACTGCTGTTGTAGGCGCCGGGGATGTGGCCGTTCAGGTAGTCGGCCTCCCTCCGGATGTCGATCACGGTATAGGCGTCCAGGTTGTCATGCAGAGTCTGGGCGCTGATCACGCCCGGGCAGTCGACGCTGTCGTTGATGTAGTCGGCACCGGCGGCCGCCATGATCTCGAAGGCGGTCTCGGTGGTCACGTCCGTCGGGTCGTCGTCGTCGGAACAGCCCCAGAAGGCGGTCAGGGCGATCATGACCAGAACAAGCCAGGTCCAGCGTTTCAACATCGTTCCCACTCCTTGTACGGGCGAACTTGCCCCGTTCGGCAGCCCCCTGAGCCGCCATGGTTGATGGCCGCCCGCCCTCGCGGGCGGCCCCTTGACGCTACTTCTTGCCCGGGAAGTCCTCCCGGATCACGATGCCGATGTTGGCGTCGTAGTCGACCAGCCGCGCCCCCTGGCCGTCGTAGAGATCGGATTCCCTCAGGAGGAACCCCTCGGGGCCGTCGGGCGACTGGTGGCAGGTGACCGAGCAGGACGCCCCCTCGGGCACGGTCGTCTGCTCCGTCCACCTGCGGACGTTGTGCGGAGAGGAGTACTGCCAGGTCGACTTGCTCAGGTAACCGGGCAGGCTCAGATTCCAGTTGGCGAAGGTCTCCGGGTCGATCGGCGTGTGCCTGACCACGACGAAGTCGTACTCCGTCCGGTAAGGACTCGGATTGCGGGCGATCTTCAGCTGGACCACCGAGGGCTCGATGTCGTAGCTCTCGCCCGCAGCGGTCTGCAGGTTGTGGCAGTTCGTGCAGTTCTTGTAGGGCTGCGAGTGGCAGACCTGGCACTGCAGGTTGGCGTCCCCGGCGAAGCCGTTCACGTGGGCGGCGTGGTAGGCATTGTCCCAGCCGGCCTCGTCGCCGTGGCAATCCTCGCACCGCGGCATGTTCGCCACCTCGTAGCGGTGATCGTAATGGTTGCTCTCGGTGTGGCTGGGATCCCCGTGGATCTCGTCGGCCTTGTGGCAGAGCTCGCACTTGTAGCCCCGGTCGCGGTGGACGTCCGGCAGGTTGCCCGCGAGTTCGCCCTTGTAGTCCACGCCCACCCGGCTGCCGTGGCAGGCGGTGCACTGTTCGTTCATGTCCGGGGTGCGGGAGAACCTGTGGCCCGCATAGGCCACGCCCCCGAATTTCGGGAACCCGCCGCCCACGCTGTTGGGACGGCTGACATGGCACTGCCCGCAGGTGGTGTGGCAACCGGCGCAGCGGGCCTGGTAGCCGGGATTGCCTTCCCCGTCGAAGGTGCAGTTGCAGCGGTCCTCGATCGCGGTGACGTATCCCCATTGCCGGCTGTGCAGGCTGAAGCGGTTGGCGTCGGCCTCCGCCTCGTGGCACATGGAGCAGGCGGATTCGGGATCGTCCTCGGCATGGCAGGCCAGACAGCCCGACTGTCCGGGAGCGCTCGGATCCCTCACGATACCTGCATGGGCCTGTTCCATGGTGGCGAAGGAGCGGTCGGGCGCCCCGCCATGGCACATCTGGCAGGTCAGGACGTGAGCGACGTCGTCGCCCTCGTAGTCGGGCCCGTGGGGGCTGTTCAGGAACTCGGTGCCGTAGCGGCCGGTGATGATGACCTTTTCCCACGCTTCCAGCGCGGGTACTTCGCCACCTCAGCCGTCGTCCTTGTTCCACGTGTAGATTTCCGCCCCCTGGGGATCGCCCAGGGCGGCCTTCAGCATCTCCTCGCTCGAGTGGCAGCCCACGCAGGTCATGTCCGTCGTGGTGGGGCCGCCGTCATCGATCCCGGCGATCTGGTTGGATGTGTCGTTTTCACACCCCCAGAGCGCCAGGAGGACCAGCGCCGTCACGGCCATCAGGGATAGTGCACGTCTCATGGGACTCTCCTGGGTTGGCGCCGCCTCAACCGACGGCGTCGCGTTTCAGGCCTCGGGCAAAAATCGGAACGTTGTTGCAGATCACGTCGTCGGCCTGGAATTCCGCCTCCGAAACCGTGGTCCAGACCCCGACGTTCAGGGCGCAATCCATGACCATGCCCACGAAACAGCGGGCGGTGATGAACGGGTCGACGGGCCGGATCTCGCCGGCGTCGATCCGCTTCTGGAGCTCTTCCTTCAAAAACGCGATGAACGGCAACCTGACCTCCCGGAACAGCACCCCGGCGACCTCGCCGCCGTCGAAGCTGTTCTTGAACATCAGGCGCATCAGCTCGGGATCCCTGTTGGCCAGGGCCAGGATCGCCCGGGCCACGCCGCCGAGGACGTCTTCGACGTCTCCCACGCCGGCCATGCCTTCCAGCTGGCCCCTCAGGTCGTGGCGGGTGGCCTTCTGGCGGATGGCTTCCTGGTAGAGATCCGCCTTGTTCTCGAAATGGCGGTAGATGGCGGCCTCGGTGATACCGCAGCTCCTGGCGATCCTCCGCATGGAGGTTCCTGTCGCGCCCAGCCTGGCGAACAGGGACGTCGCCTCGGTCAGGATCTGCTGCCGCCGGTCGCTGGTCACCGCCTAGAACCTCCCCGACAGGGACAGGGCGTACAGGTCGGTGATGGTGTCGTCCCAGCGGTTCTCGTCGAACTCGTACCGGCGGTAGGTCGCCGTCACCGTCAGGGGCTCGCCCAGCCGGTAGGACGAGCGGATGGTGGTCCGGTCGTGGTCCGCCTCCAGGACGTCGATGACCCCTTCATCCCCGGTGTCCTCGTAGCGGACGCCCTCGTAGTAGCCCTCGAGCGACCACTTCCCGCTGAGCCGCACGCAGGCCCCGGGCATGAACCGCAGGGTCGTGCCGTCGTAGCGCAGGGGGCCCAGGCCGGCGGTGGGTTCGGGGCCGCCGGTCAAGGTGAACTCCTCCACCCCGTAGGTGAAATTCCCGGTGAAGGTGACGCGCTCGTGGGCGGCCCACGAGAGGCCGGCGAACCCGTGCTGCGCCTTCCACTCGGTCTTGGAGGAAAACTCGTCCTCGCGCTCGAAGGTCCTCTCGTCGGTCTGGTGGCCGACGTCCAGCCGCAGGGTCGTCAGGGGCCGCAGCTGCAGGGCGACCCGCCAGTCCATCCGGTCCTGCTTGCGGTCGCCCATGGCGAAGTACCACAGGTCGGTCCCGCCGTTGGCGTTGGTGGTCAACTCGTCGGTCTCGGTCCCGGAGTAGCCGAAGTCCAGCCGCAGGGAGACCTTGCGGCTCAGGCGCCTGCTGGCGTCGAAACCCGCGTTGAAGGTGGTCTTTTCCTGGGCCACGATCTGGGCCGCTTCGACCAGGCCTCCGGGCAGTCCGCCGGAGGTGGTCACCTCGTCCAGGTCGGACGTCTTGTAGCCGACGTGGCCCTGCAGCCTGGTCCTGGAGATTCCCGTGTAGGTGAGGCGGGCCCTCAGGTCGGTGCTCTTGCGCTCCCGGTCCACCGCCAGGACCTCGTCGGTCCCGGCATCGACGTCGCCTTCGGTGTTCCGGGCCTGGACCACCGCGCCCAGTCGCAGCACGGCGGAATCGCCCAGCCTGGCGATGGCCCCCAGCCGGCCGGCGCTCAGGTCGGTCTCGGTGGTCAGCGGGCGGCCCACGCCGTCCCGGGTCTCGCTGCCGTCGTTCTCCACCTTGGCGAGGGATCCCCCGCCGAGCAGGCGCAGGCTCGAGCCCATGTCGTAGGCCAGGTCCAGGCGGGCGCTGGTCGTCTTGTGGTCGTCGGCGACGGTCCGGTCGGCATCGACCGTCCGGGTGCCGTCGTATCCCCGGTAGCCCAGCTCCAGGTCCGTGTCGAGGTTCCCCCGGGCCAGGCTGAAGCCCACGGTGAACTCCTGCGAGGTCAGGTCGAGAATCTTGCGTCCGGGAACCTGGGCGTACTCGACGGTCGAGCCGTGGAGACGATCGAGACTGCTCTTGTCGCCGTCGCGGGCCATCCTGACGTAGCCGACCCGGGCGTCGAACCCGTCGGCCAGGTGGTAGCGCAGACCGAACCGTCCGCGGTTCCAGCCCAGGACCGGGGCCGGGTCCAGGACGGGCGGCTCCGAACCGAGGCTGAAGGCGTAGGTGCGCATCTCGCTGGTCGTGTCGTAGAAGTTGTCGAAGAGCCGGTAGTCCAGGTTCCAGACCATGCGGCCGGGCCGCGAGCAGGACGCCCCGAAGCGACCGTTGAAATCCCCGGTCCGGGTGGTTCCGTACCCGCGCAGGACCAGGTCGCCTCCGCTGAGTCCCTTGCCGGACCAGCGGAAAAGCCCTTCACCCGCGTACTGCTCGATCAGTTGCCAGTCCTCGGCGATCTTGGCGGTGCTGCCGTGATCGTCCAGGACCAGGAACGTGCCTGCGAAATGGTCCTCTTGACCGACCAGGTCGCCGGCCGGCGCCCAGAACCGGGGGGCCTGGACAGGCAGATCGCCGGCTGCAGCCGTCCCGGCACAGATCAGAAGGGCCAGGGCCGCTCCCGCCATCGTCATCATGGGAAACTTCTTCATGGCCTCGCTCCTTCCTAGTTGTAACCCAGGGTTGGGGAGGTATGGGATCCGTGCACCTCGCCGTGGCAGTCGTAGCACCGGGCCTCGTTGACCAGGACCCCCTGGTGCCCCGTGTCGCCGAAGGTGAGGCCGGATTCGAAGTGGCACTGCAGGCACAGCCCGTTGCCGTCCTGGACCAGCAGCTTGTCGTTGAGCGATCCGTGGGGCCGGTGGCAGATGGTGCAGTCCTCACCCGCGACGCCCTCATGCTCGAAGACGAACGGCCCGCTCATCTCGACGTGGCAGGCCAGGCAGGTCTCGTTGAGCCCGTTCCAGCCCGTCGCGAAGCCTGCGTGGGGATCGTGGCAGTCGGCACACGAGACCTGGCCTTCGAGCACCCGGTGACGGAACGGCATCCGGAAATCGGCCACCTGGTCGGGATGGCACTGGAGACAGAACTCGGCGGGATTGCGGTAGTCGGCCGCAGGTAGGGCCTGGACCGCGAAGTGGACCTGGTCCGCATGGCACGAAGCGCAGGTCGTTCCCGTCCCCGCGTGGGAGCCCTCCCCCCAGACGAGCCCCTGCCCCGAGTGGCACTGGGTGCACATCAGGACCAGGCCGTCATCGTCCAGGCCGCCGAGATGTTCGGCGCCGAGGATGAAGCCTTCGCCATCGCCGGCGACGTGCAGGCTGCCCGGCCCGTGGCAGGCCTCGCAGGAAGCCGCTCCGGTTCCCGGAACGGCCAGTCCCAGGTCGACGGCATGAGGAGAGTGGGCGTAGGAGGCGGCGACGTCGTCGTGGCAGTCGAGGCAGGATTGCGCCCCGGCGTAAGCCGCATCTGCGGGAATTTCGAACTGGTCGAGATAGCCCGTTCCGGCGATCGCCGGCGCGGTTCCCGGTAGCAGGAATGCGAGGGCCACCACCATCGAGGCCGGCAGCAAGAGGCGCAACATCGTTCAACCTCCACGGCAGAAGTAAACGTTTATTGACTTCCTTCCGGGAAGGTTAGACAGCGGATTCCGGGGGATCAAGATATTTGTTTAACAGTTTTGCATAAAAAAATAACATATATAAACGGTAGGATTTGTCGAGATAACTTGATATGTAATATCAATTTACAGATCGCGGGGATCAGGAGCGGGACGCCAGCAGCGCTCCCGGCCGGAACAGTCGCTGCCCGATCTTCTCGATCCAGGGTCTGGCTGCACAGAAGGCGAACAGGGCGAAGAACATGGAGTACTTGATTCCCGCCAGGCGCATGATCCCGTCCATCAGCCCCAGTCCCAGACCCCAGGCGAACTGGGTGGGGACTTCGGCGGGGGAGGTCTTGGGATCCGGCAGCATGGAGAAGGAGAAGAGAGCGAATTCCGCGCTGGTCATCGGCCCCAGGGTGAAGACCAGTCCCCCCTGTCCGGCCAGGATGCGCATGAATCCCATGGCGACGTACCCTGCCAGCCAGCCGGCCACCACGGGGAAACGCCCCACGCGGATCATCATCAGCGACCCGAGGACGAGGATGACAAGGGCGAACCCGACGTGATTGCCCCACTGGGCCCCCTGGGAAACCGCCGCCGATCCGTGGGCCAGGACCAGGGCCGCCACCACGGCGAAGTTGGAAGGATTGAACAGGTGGCGTCCCTCGTACCGCACCAGGTACTTGGACATGACCCCCCACCCCGACGCCAGGAAGAAGACCCGCAGATCGTAGCTCTCCAGCAGCAGGCCGATGCTCAGGCCGGTGATCAAACCGCTCAGGGGGATCTCCAGCCGGCGCTTCATCGCCACGGTCATGACCAGGTCCAGGAGACCGCTCGTGACCAGGCAGGCCGCCAGCTCCAGCGGCCGGATGTCGAAGAACAGGACGAACTGGCCCAGCACGGTGTAGGTGGACAATGCGCCCAGCAGGGTCACACGGGGATCGCGCAGGCTCGGTGCGACCACCCTCAACCGCACGCTCATGGCAGCCCCCCGCTGAGTTCCGCCCCGATCCGGCCTTCCCGCCAGCGGTAGTCCCTGTCCAGGGTCAGCAGGTGACCGGGCGCCGACTCCCTCAGACCGCTCGGCCAGCGGACCACCACCGAGTCCACCGCGGCCACGGATCCCAGGCCGAAGTGGAGGCGGTTCTGGCTCTGGCTGGAAAACCCGTTGGCGGCGGCCACCTCCTGAAGCCAGCGGCGCTCACCGGCATGGACGGTCACCCTGGCGCCCCAGGCGTCGCGGCTGGAGGCCAGGATGCGTCCGCCAGCGCCCGGCCGACCGGCCGGATCGCCTTCCAGAAGGACTCCCAGCCAGCGGGCGCCGGGCCCGGGGGTCCCGTCGTTGCGGTACAGGCAGCTGGGTCCGTTCTGGTTCGCGATGTAGACGTCCAGATCCCCGTCCCGGTCGATGTCGGCCAGGGCGACGCCCCGACCGTCGTGGCGGTCGGTCAGGCCGCAGGAAGCGGCCGCGTCGACGAACCTGGGCAGGCGGGACCCCGGGCCCGGCGCCTGCAGGAACAGCCGGCTGGACTGGTGGCCGGCCAGGTCGAGGTCCTCCATGGGCAGCCAGTTGGCCGCATCGGCGATGTTGCCCTTGTGCTGGGCGCTCAGTTCCTGGAGGGCGAACCAGTACTGGCGGCGGGGATCGACGCCGCTGACGAACCCGGTGACGGCCAGCAGGTCGCACAGCCCGTCGTTGTTGAAGTCGCCGAACCGGGCGCCCCAGCCCCATCCTCCGTCCATGGCGCCGCTCTTCTCGCCGAGATTGTCGTGGCGGACGCCGCCCGGCCGACTGGGATCCGGGTACCCCATCCACAGCATGTTGCCCTCGACGATGTGACCGGGGACGAGGATGTTGGCCACGTAGATGTCCAGGTAGCCGTTGCCGTCCACGTCGGCCAGGTCGACGTTCATGCCCTTCCACCAGTCCCGGCCGATTCCCGGCCGCCCCTGCCCGTCCTGGATGCGGACGAACCTGGTTCCGCCCTCGTTGAGGTAGACGTCGTCCGGACCGTAGTCGTTGGCCACGTAGAGGTCGGGCCAGCCGTCGTTGTCCAGGTCGCCAGCCCCCGCATCGAGGGACCAGCCCGTCTCCACCAGGCCCAGTTCGGTCTCGGCGCGGACGAACCGGCCGTCCCCCCGGTTGTGCAGCAGGACGTTCGACCCGCCGTTGCGGGCGCTGGTGGTGGTCTCGTGCATGACCCTGGTGGTGACCGGATTCCACAGGTCGTTGCGGACGAGCCGGCCGCTCTGCGGGTCCTCGACCTCGGCGGCGAAGTAGTGGGCCAGGAGGATGTCGGGCAGGCCGTCCCGATCGTGGTCGAAGACCAGCACCCCGTTGGGATAACCCCAGACGTCGGCCCCGGCCTCCCGGCTCCGCTCCCGGAAGGTCCCGTCCCCACGGTTCTCGAACAGGAGGTTTCCGGCGCCCCAGCGCGCCACGTAGAGGTCCTGGTCCCCGTCGTTGTCGTAGTCCAGGAAGGCCGCGTCCATGGTGGCGCCCTCGTCGTTGCAGGCGGCCACGCCCGCCCGGGAGGCCACGTCGGTGAAGGTCCCGTCGCCCCGGTTCCGGAACAGGCGGTTGGGCACCCCGCGCCCGCTGTTGGTCACGTAGAAGTCCACCCATCCGTCACCGTCGAAGTCGCCGGCAGCCACCGCGGCGCCGGCCCCGGTCAACCAGGGCATGATGTTGGCGAAGCGCTCGGAGAGGATGCAGGGCCGGTGCACGTTGGACGCCCCGGCCGGTGCGGAGATCTCGGTGAAGACCAGGCCCGTGTCCGGCAGGGCGACGGCCCGGGGCCTGATCAACCACCAGCCCCCGGCCAGGAAGACCGCCATCAGGAGATGGGGAATCAGGTTCCGGGATCCGGACACGGGTCTCCCCTCCTGGATGTCGCTACAAGTGGATCGGTTTCGAGGGACCGGGCACGTTCCAGCAGCCGCCGGGCGCCCCGCCGGCCGAGCAGGACGAACAGGAGCGATCCTGCGGCGAAGGTCGAACTGCCCACCAGGAACAGTGAGGGGCTGAAGGGCAGGATGAACACCGCACCGATGAACTGCGCCCCGATGCACACGTACAGCAGGCGCCGGATGAAGGCCGAGGAGCGATTCCGGATGAACCAGGCGCCCAGGGGAGCACCCAGGACGACCACGGGGACGCAGACGTACCAGAACGACCAGGCCTGAGGGTCGATCACCCCCCGCACTGCCCCCTGCCAGCTGAACCCCACGACGGCGTTGACGGCCATCAGGATCACCGAAGTCGGCGTGGCGACCCGCTCGTGCAGCCGGGAATGCAGGGTCAGGAAGGCGAAGGTCAGGATGTCGATCCCCGATCCCACCAGGGACGAGATCACTCCTCCCAGCAGACCGATCCCGAACAGGGCGGGAACGGGCAGACCGCACTCGCCGGGGCGGAAATCGTCGGTCTGGCCGGCGGACCCCCTCAGGCTGACCAGGTGCAAGGCCACCGCGAAGCTCAACCACAGGCAGCAGAAGAAGATCTTGACCAGGGCCGGAGGCATCAGGGGTGACAGCCACGTGAGGCCGCCGACCAGTCCGAGGGCTCCGCCCAGGCTGACCGGCGCCACCGCGGCCCAGGCCACGGGAATCCGCGCCCGGATGATGGTCACCGCGGCGGCGGTCATGCCCACGGACTGGATCATCAGGGCGAAATCCCGGGCGATGGGGGGAGCGACCCCGAAGACGAGGGTCAAAACCGGGAAGGCCACGGCCCCCCCACCCTCGCTCGTGGCCCCGGCGATGAAGGATCCGACGACCATGGTCAGGGTCATGGGGAAATGGTGGACGAAATCCCCCCAGCGATCCTGCCAGGTGATCAGCGGCGCCCACCAGGCCCAGGTCGCCAGGGCGATCATGCCCACAGGCGAATGGCCCCAGCCCCGCATCAGGGTCCGGTGCAGCAATGTCATCTGGTCTCCCCTCAAAAGAGGAGTTATTATATCTTTTTTGGAGGGCGAAGCAACCGGAATCAATGGGGGGCGGACATGGCGAGATCGGCGGGTATCCTGGCGGGCGCTCTGGCAGGGCTCATCCCCGTGATGATGGGGCTCCTGATCATCGTGCGGACGGGCTGGCCCCACTTCGGGGCGGTCAATCTCGTGGCCAACGGGCTGGCGGCGTCGATCCTGGCGGCCAGGGGCTGGCCTGCGGGCCAGGCCTGGACCTGGTGGCTCTACGCCTTCATCCTGTTCTTCGTCGGGATCAACGACCTGGTCATCCTGGTCCAGGCGGACCGGTTTCCGCTGACCGTCCTGCCGCTCGCAATCGGGACCATCGGGCTGATCCTGTCGGCCCCCTCGGTCCTGCGGCCCGCATCCCGCCCCTGACGAGAATGGCCGGTCCCTTCACGGGGACCGGCCATTGCTGCGATGGACCATCGAGGGCGATCAGCCCTGGGTCATCTCCTCCAGCTTCAGCAGCTTGCTCCACTCGGAATCGATGTGCTGCTGGCTGCGTTCGAGCAGGTGCTCGTTCCCGGGCTTGAACAGGTGCTTGAACCGGCCCTGCTTCTTCATCCAGTCGGCGATGGGCAGCCGTTCCTTCGGCTTGTGGTTGATCTTGTAGACCCCGTTCTCCACCTCGAACAGCGGCCAGAAGTTGGTCTCGACCGCTTCGCGGGCGATGTCCATGCCGATGGCGGTGTCGAAGTGCCAGCCCACGGTGCAGGGCATCAGGATGTTGATGAACGCCGGCCCGTCAACGGCCAGGGCCTTCTCCACCTTGGTGGCCAGGTCCTTCCAGTGATAGGGCGTGGTCTGGGCCACGTACGGGATGTTGTGGGCGACCATGATCCTGGTCAGATCCTTGCGGTTCTGCTCCTTGCCCTGCTTCACCGATCCGGCCGGGGCGGTCGAGGTGTGTGCGCCCAGGGGCGTCGCGCTCGAGCGCTGGATGCCGGTGTTCATGTACGCCTCGTTGTCGTAGCAGACGTACAGCATGTTGTGGCCACGCTCCATGGCCCCGGACAGCGACTGGATGCCGATGTCGTAGGTGCCGCCGTCCCCGCCGAACGCGATGAAGTTCATCTTCTCGCGCTGCACCGGCAGGTCGCCGTGCTTCTTCAGGGACCGGAACGCGGTCTCGACGCCGCTGATGGTCGCGGCGCAGTTCTCGAACGCGCTGTGGATGAACGAGGTCCGCCAGGCGGTGTAGGGGAAGATGGTGGTGACCACCTCCATGCACCCGGTGGCCCCGCCGACAACGGTGTCCTTCCCCGCGGTCAGCATGATCTGACGCAGGATGTTCGACCCCGTGCAACCGGCGCAGGCCCGATGCCCTCCGCTGAGGAGGTCTTCGTTCTGGGTCAATGTCTTGAGATTGACGGCCATGTCCGTGCCTCCTTTCCTAGAGCCTGACGCCCAGCAGGTTGATGTCCTCGACCCGGCCGCCGGCGGCGACCTTCTTCAGGTTCTCGATGACGGTGGCGACCTGTCCGAGGTCGAAGTCGCGTCCGCCCAGCCCGTAGATGTAGCCGTGCAGGGGCACCTGCTGGCCGTACATCGCCGAACGCACCTCGGTGAACACCGGACCGCCGAACCCGCCGAAGCTGGCCGAACGGTCGAGCACCGCGACGGCCTTGCGGCCGGCGAGCTTATCGGCGATGTACTTCGCCGGGAAGGGGCGGAACATCCGGATCTTCAGCAGCCCGACCTTGACGCCCTTGGCCCGGTAATCGTCGATGACGTCCTTGGCGGTGCCGGCGCTCGACCCCAGGATCACCATGACCATGTCGGCGTCGTCCAGCTTGTACTCCTCGCAGTACTCGTACGTGCGGCCGGTCAGGGCGCCGTACTCCTCGCTGACCTTCTGGACCACCTCGGCGGCCTTGGCGTAGGCGGCCAGCTGGCTGGTCTTGTGCTCGAAGTAGTAATCGGTCAGATCCAGGGGACCGACGGTGATGGGGTTCTCGACGTCCAGCAGCGTGTAGGCGTGCTTGTACTTGCCGATGAAGTCGTAGGCCGCGTCGTCGGGCAGCATGTGCAGGCTGTCGGCGGTGTGGCTGATGATGAAGCCGTCGTAGTTGACCATCACCGGCAGGCGGACGTCCATGTGCTCGGCGATCCGCCAGGACATCACGGCGTTGTCGTAGGCTTCCTGGGCGTTCTCGCTGAACAGGTGGATCCAGCCGGCGTCACGGCCGCCCATGCTGTCGCTGTGGTCGCAGTGGATGTTGATGTTGCCGCTGAGGGCCCGGTTCACCAGGGCCATGCAGATGGGCAGGCGCAGGGAGGCGGCGATGTAGACGATCTCCCACATCAGGGCGAACCCGGCGCTGCTGGTGGCCGTGAAGGTGCGGGCGCCGGCGGCGGCAGAACCCACGGCCGCGCTCATGGCCGAATGCTCGCTCTCGACCAGGATCATCTCCGTGGTCGATTCGCCGTTGGCCACGAACTCGGCGTACTTGTGCATCATCTCGGTCTGGGGCGTGATGGGGAAGGCGGACGCCACGTGGGGTTTGGCCTGCTTGAAGGCGTAGGCCACCGCTTCGTTCCCCGACAGCGCCACGAGTTTCTGTTCCATGACTCCATCCTTTCCGGCGCTGGGCGCTACTTCTCTTCGCGGACCATGACCAGGGCGGCCTTGCCCTTCTTGACGGGAGGACACTCGTGGGCGCAGATGCCGCAGCCCTTGCAGTGATCCAGGATGATGCCCTTCATCAGGGGCTTCCCGCCGGAGGTGTCGATCTCGATGGCCGAATCGGGGCAGTAGATCCAGCAGAACATGCAGTGGATGCAGTTCTCCTCGACGAACTGCGGAACGAAGGTCCGCCAGTCGCCGGTCTTGTAGTCGTGGGCGTTGCCCGCCTCACGGATGATGCCGCCTTCAGGCAGCTCTTTGGTCTTGATGAAACTCATTCGGACACCAACTCCTTGTTGGCCCGGTCCACGGCGGCCAGGTTGCCGTCGATCACGGCCTGGGAAAACTTGCTGCTGAGCTGGCCGACCAGGGCCCCCTTGAGCTCCTCGACGGTCATCATGTCGTCCACGGCCAGCAGGGCGCCGATCATGGGCATGTTGGGGATCGGGCGGCCGATGGTATCGAGAGCGATGCCGGTGGCATCGACGGTGAAGACCTTGGAGTCCTTGACCTTCAGCTTGTCGCGGATGAAGGCGGGCGATTCGGTGGTGTTGACCAGGAACACGGTGCCCTTGCCCGTGCCGGCGGTCACGCCGGCCGCGGGGGAATCCAGCAGGCTCGGATCCAGGACGATGACGATGCCCGGATTCTCGATCATGCAATGCCGGCGGATGGGCTTCTCGCTGATGCGGGTATAGCCCCGCATGGGGGCGCCGCGGCGCTCGGGGCCGTATTCGGGGAATCCCTGACCGTACTTGCCCTTTTCCAGCACCGCCTCGGCCAGGAACATGGCCGCCGTCTTGGCGCCCTGCCCGCCCCGCGCGTGCCAGCGAATCTCGACCATCTGGCCGGTGGCGGCTGCAGCGTTTGGGGAACTCATGGAGATCACTCCTTTGGTGGTAATCATCGCGGCCGGAGTGTAGAATCCGATGCTCCGGCATGGCTAAAGTAGTCCTCCCCGACGGCGGAAACAAGGGAAACCCCCGCCGGATTCGGAGGCCTTGCGATAATGATAGTCACTTTCACTACAAGGACTTGCCGGTTCCCTGGCCGACAGAAAACACCCACGACCGACTGGGTTTTCCGCGGACCTTTTCCCTGGAGATTTTCATCTTGAGCACACGCCCGATCCGCATCGGCATGACCCTCGGGGGCCGGTCCAGCACCTTCGTGCTGGGCCCACTGGCCGGCCTCGAACTGGGGGCGTTCGTCCCCCACCCCCCTCCGGTCGTCATCCTCGACCAGGCGGTCGCCTCCGGCCACGCTCCCTGGCTCGAACAGATCCACCAGTCCTGCGGCCACCCCTCCCCCAGGACCCTCATCCTCTCCGGCGGAGAGGGGTGCAAGACCCTGGCGAAACTGGAGGAAGTCTACGGCTGGCTGGCCGAATGCGGTCTTCGCCGGGACGGGGTCATCGTGGGGATCGGCGGCGGGGCCGTGCTGGACCTGGCGGGAATGGCGGCGGCGACCTGGTGCCGGGGAGTGGGCTTCGTGTCCGTCCCCACGACCCTGCTGGCCATGGTGGACGCCAGCATCGGCGGCAAGACCGCCGTCAACGCCGCCGGACTGAAGAACCCGGTGGGCTGCTTCCATCCCGCCTCGGGAATCCTCGCCGATCCCGGGTTCCTCTCCTCGCTGCCTCGCGGCGCCTGGCGCGACGGCCTGGCCGAGCTCATCAAGACCGCGGCCATCGGCGATCCGGAGCTCTTCCGGGAGATGCACGAGGCCAGACCGCGACTGTTCACCCTCTTCGCCGGTCCGGATGCGGACCGCCCCGTGCCCGGGGTGCTCGGCAGTCTCGACTGGACCTCGTGGATCGGACGGGCGGCCTCGGTCAAGGCCCGCATCGTCACGCGGGACTTCCAGGAAGGCGGCCTGCGGCGCAGCCTCAATCTGGGTCACACCCTGGGCCACGCCCTGGAGGCCATCAGCCACCGCAACGGGCCCCCTCTCTCCCACGGGCAGGCCGTCGCCATCGGCATGGCCGTCGTCTTCCGGGTCGCCGCCCAGCGGGGCGATTGCCCCCTGCCCGCGGCCGTGCAGATGGTGGAATTGCTGGAAGCCTGCGGGCTGCCGGTGAGCCATCCCGCGCCCGATCCGGCCGAGCTGGAGCGGATGCTCCAGGGCGACAAGAAGCAGACCAGCCGCCAGGGGCTGAACTGGGTGCTGCCCCGCGGGCTGGGTCAGATGAACATCTTCGGACAGGTGCGGACCGAGGAGATCCTGCGCTGGTTGGACTGACGCCCACGGCCGCAGCCGTGGGCGTCGTCGGATCGTCGGCGATCCCTGTGCCCTATCGGGCCAGCACCATCTTGGTGGTCACCCTGCGTTGGCCGTCATCGAGCCGGGCGAAGTAGATGCCCGAGGCCGCGGCCGAACCCCGTTCATCCTGCCCCCTCCAGGTGACGCGGTGCGCACCTGCCGGCAGGACCTCATCCACCAGCCCGCAGACCTTCCGGCCGCGCACGTCGAAGACCTCCAGCCGGACGCGGCCGTCCCGCGGGACCTCGAACATGATGGTCGTGGTGGGGTTGAAGGGATTGGGATAGATGCCCCGGATGCCCAGGACCGTCGGCACGACGGGATCCCCGGCCGCGGATAGCCCGGACGAGGAGAAGGGGATCGCTTCGGAATACCCGCCGGCGTGGCCCTGGGAATCGACGGCCACCACCAGGTAGTATCCCTCGGCGAAGGGTGGGGTGTCCGTGAAGGTAGCCGTGGGATGGGTCACCTGGCCCAGCGCCTTGCCCGCCGCCGGGACGAAGACCTCGGCCGAATCCCGGTAGACCACGTAGTGGTCCACGTCGGGCTCGACGTTGGGCACCCAGTCCAGCCGATAGCTGCCGCCCTCCAGGGCGGCCAGTGCCAGGCCGCCCACCCTGGCCGGGGCGGGGAAGTCAGCCTCGGGCCCCCCGCACAGGCCGACGTCCGAGGGGGAGCCGTCGGGATCGAGGCAACCCGGCTGGCCCGCGTCGATCAGGGGCGAATGGACGCCCAGGCCCGGATCGCCGCCGCCGAGGTCCACGAACAGGGGCTCGCAACCCAGGTCGTTGGGGCCCGGTTCGGTGGAGATGTAATCCCCGCCGCTGTTGTTCCAGAGGTTGTTGTAGTCGGCCGAGAACGCCGCGCCCCCGCCCAGCAGGCCGCCGCCGGTGTTCCCGTAGATGACCGTGTTGCGCAGGGCGAACCCGGCGTCGCTGAGGATCACCAGGCCCCCGACGAGGGCCCCGGTGTTCCCGTCGACCAGGCAGTTCTCGACCAGGCCGGTCACCGCAGAGGTGTACAGGGCCCCGCCCAGGCTGGCCGACGCGTTCCCGGTGAACCGGACGTTCCGCAGGACCAGGTCGGTCCCCTCGGCCATCACGCCCCCGCCGAACGACGCCCCCGCCGAGTTGCCCTCGACCGTGGCGCGGGTCATGACCAGCGATCCCCCGGCTGCCTGCACTCCGCCCCCGCTCTGGTTGGCGCGGTTGTTCCTCAGGACCGCATCGATCAGTTCGACCTGACCGCCGTCGAGGTAGATGCCGCCGCCCTGGTAAGAGCCGCCGTTGCTCACCAGGGTGGATCCCTGGAGGACCGCGGTCGCGTCCTTGACGAAAAGTCCCGCTCCGAAGTAGTCGGGCAGGCTGTCGCTGCAGCTGTTGGCCGTCAGGTCGCAGTCGACGAAGCTGGCCGAGGCCCCCGAGAACACACCGGCGGCTCCGCCCCGGGTGGCGATGTTGCCGGTGAAGGTGCAGTTCTCGATCACCGGAGCCCCTCCCACGAGGCAGAGCGCGCCCCCGACCCCGAAACCTGAGCCCAGCGCCGCGCGGTTGGCCTGGAAGACGCAATCCCGGATGGTCGGGGAGGCGTTGATGCTGTAGATGGCCCCGCCGTGGACCCCGGGCATCGGCTGGGAGTAGTTGCCGCCGACGCAGTCATGGAAGACGAACTTCTCGACCAGGCCGTAGTCGCCGCTGGCCGCGAAGAACTTCAGGGCCGATCCCCCGCCTTGCAACCGGGTGGGATGGACCTCCGGATCCTGGACGGTGAAGGTGGGATCCCAAGACCCGAGCAGCCGGACGGTCGAGGCCACCGTCACCGACCCGCTGAAGTCTCCGCCCACGACCAGGACCGTATCGGTGCCGGTGCAGGCGGTGACCGCGGCCCCGATGGTGTGGGCTGCGGTCTGCGGCGTCTCGTAGGGAGCGGTGTTGCTTCCCGACGGGGATACGTAGCGGACCTTGTGCCCGATGATCTCGAGATTGCGGTCGGGCAGATCGAAGCCCTGCAGGCTGTTCCCGCCGGGGAACACCACCAGGCTGGCGTAGGAAGTGCCGTGGTTGGGGACGGTCCACAGGTAGCTGCCGGTGTTGGGAACGCCCGTGGCGACCGGAACGTCGTGGCAGTCGCCGGCGAGCCCGACCCAGATGTCCACCGTGGCGGCGGGATCGCCGCTGGTCGTCCAGGTCAACTCCAGTTCCTGGTCCCCGTACAGGGGCTCCTGGCCCAGGAAGGGGTCGAGAGTGATCGTCGTCGGCGGCGGCGAGTAGACCAGCTGGGTGCAGCTGGTGCCCGTGGACCCGGCCCCGTACTGGACCTCGATGTATCCCGCCTGCCCGAAATCCGCGCCCCAGCTGTTCTTGATGATCCAGGCGCCGTTGCCGTTGCAGGCCCGGTCGTCGTAGCCGACGATGAGCACCAGGTGGTTGGTCATCCCCCCGGGGACGTCGTAGCAGCCCCCGCCGTACGCCTCGAATTCCGGACCGGCGTCGATGGCGGTGCAGACCGGCCCGGTCTGCAGGGCGGCCTTGATCTGGGCCACGTCGTTGGCGATGTAGTTCCAGCCGGTGATCGTCGCATACTTCAGGAAGTCGTCCTGGGTGCAGGGCGCGGTCGGGGGATCCATCCCCACGTAGGGTGCGCAGTTCTCCATGACGGCGCCTTCATTGCGGAACACGTAATAGGCCGCCGAAGCCCAGCCGCCGCCGCACCCGGCCCCGTAGGGGTTGCAGGAGACGACTTGCTGCTCGCTCAGATCCAGTTCCTGCCCGTAATAGATCTTCACGAAGGATTCCATCTCCGCGGTGGCGGCGAAGGCCCAGCAGGATCCGCAATCGCCCTGGTTCTTGACGGAGGTGACCCCGTCGAGATCCCGCCAGTCCAGGCTGGAGGGAAGGGCCTTGTCGACGGGGTAGATCTTCAGGTGTCTGCGCAGTTCGTCCTCGTAACCCGGAGGGGGATTGTAGCCCCGCAGGTTGGCGCGCTGCTCGGGAGTGATGGTGCTGCTGAAGCGGTCGGTGACCTCGAAGCTCCAGCCGTTCTCGTCGATGCGGCGCTGGATGTCCTGGAGGTCGGGAGCCTCCATGGCGGCCGGCCGGTCGGCGGCCGCGGCGATGGGAGCCGCCAGGGCGGCCAAGGCCAAGAGGGCAAGGGTCAGCTGTCCGGTCCTGCAGGTCTTTCTGCCTTGCATGTCGTACCTTTCCCGGGAGGCGAACGAAACCGCCGACACCCCGCCGGCGGTCGATTCCGGCCACCATTCTACCAGAATCGCTCCAGACTTCAAATAATCATTGGTTTTTTCGGCATACTCTGTCCGAACTGAACCGAAACCCGCGCCGGCCGGGTCAGAACATCGCCGTGGGATCGATGTCGTGGAAGACGTCCAGTCCCCGGTAGGTCTCCTTCAATCCGCGGCAACAGGATGCCAGCCAGGCCTTCTCCTTCTGGGTCAGCGAGCCCTTGACCAGGATCTGGAAGCGGAACCGGTCCTGCAGCCGGGCGAACACCGCCGGGGCCGGTCCCAGGACCGTCAGCCGAGGAGCGGCGAATTGCCCCCTCAGGGCTGCGGCCAGCCCGGAGGCCGCCTCCAGGACCATGCCCTGCTTCCGGCCCAGCAACCCGACCCGCGCCAGCCGCCGGTACGGCGGATACCCCAGCGCCCGCCGGGTGGGCAATTCCTGGACCAGGAACGCCTGCTGGTCGTGCCCGGCCGCCGCCTGGATGACCGTGTCATCCGGTTTCCAGGTCTGGAAGATGACCTTGCCGATCCCGGTTCGCCCCGACCGGCCGGCGACCTGGGTCAACAGCTGGAAGGTGCGTTCGGCGGCGCGGAAGTCGGGCATGGCGAGCCCGTCGTCGGCGGCGAGGACTCCGACCAGGGCGACCGCGGGAAAGTGGTGGCCCTTGGCGATCATCTGGGTGCCGATCAGGATGTCGGCCCGGCCCTCGGCGAAGGCCGACAGGATGCGCTGGTGGCTGCCCCGCCGGCGGGTCGTATCGTGGTCGAAGCGCAGGATGCGGGCCTCGGGGAAGTGGGCCTGCAGGTTGAGTTCCACCTTCTCGGTCCCCCCGCCCGCGGGCAGGAAGGCGTCGGCCCCGCAGGTCGGGCAGACCTCGGGGATCGGCCGGGTCAGGCCGCAGTAGTGGCAGAGCAGGCGGCGCGGGCGCAAGTGCACGGTCAGGGCGATGTCGCAGTTGGGGCACTCGGCCGCCTCGCCGCAGGCCGAGCACTGGATGACCCGGGCGAACCCGCGGCGGTTGTAATAGATCAACGCCTGGCGCCCGTCCTCGAGGACCTGCCCCAGAGCCTCGGTCAAAGTCGGCGTGAAGCCCTCGAGCGAGGTGGATCCCCGCATGTCCACGATCTCCACCGGCGGCAGATCCCCGGCCCCGACCCGTTCGGGCAGTCCGTGAAGGGCGAACAGGCCCGACTCGGCTCCCGTCACGGTTTCCAGATCGGGCGTGGCCGAACCCAGGATCACCACCGCCCGGTTCTCCCGCCCCCGCACGAGGGCGGCGTGACGCGCATGGTAGCGGGGCTTCTCGTCCTGCTTGTAGGAGTGGTCGTGCTCCTCGTCCACGACGATGGCCCCCAGCCGGCGCAGCGGCGCGAACAGGGCCGACCGCGGGCCCACCACCACCTTGATCTCCCCTCGCGCCGCGGCTTCGTGGACCCGGCAACGCTCCCCCGCCGACAGCCCGCTGTGGATCGCGGCCACCTGGTCCCCGAACCGGACGGTGATCCGGGCCAGGGTCTGGGGAGTCAGGGCGATTTCCGGCAGGAGATAGATCGCGTCCCTGCCCCGGGCCAGCGCCTCCGCGATGACCGTCAGGTAGACCTCCGTCTTGCCGCTGCCGGTCACCCCGTGCAGCAGCAGGGCGCCGTAGGCCTCGGCGTCCAGCAGGTCCACCGCCGCGGCCACCGGCCGGCGCTGGTCGGGAGTCAGGACGATGTCCTTGGGGTCGTGCAGGGGATACGGCGGCGCCGCCTTTGGGCCCCCGGCCCTGGTCCTCGTGCCCGGCGCGGGCGGATGGAACAGCGGCACGACCTCGCCCAGGGGCAGGGCGTAGTAGCCGGCCAGCCAGCGGGCCAGACGCAGCCTGTCCCCGGCGATGCGGTATTCCGGCGGCAGAACCCGGAGGACGTCCTTCAGGTCCGCGCCCTCCACGCTGGTCCGCCCTGGTTCGAGGTCCGCGGCCCCGACCACCAGCCCGATGACTTCCCGCCGCCGACCGAACGGCGCCACGACCAGATCGCCGATCTGGGCCCGGACGCCCCCGGGGGCGACCCGCCCGTGCCCATAGGAGAAGGTCCGGTCCAGGGGGACCGGCAGGGCGATTTCCAGCAGCTGGGGACGCGGGTCCATGCCTTCTCCCGGAGACGGCGGCAGGGCCTGACCAGGATCAGCCAGTCCGCAGTCCCGCTGCGGGCTGGCTGATCCGGGCTGAGGTGATCGGGAGGCATAGTAAGCGGAGGCAGGGGATGCGTCCATCCCCGGTGACGTCAACCGGATCGGCCGTCGCCCCCGGGCGTCAGCGCGCCACGCTCAGCAGGCCCGAGACCGCTGCGATGACGGTGTGGGGACTGAATGGCTTGGTGATGTACTGGTCGGCGCCCACCGCCAGGCCGGCCTCGCGGTCCTCCCGGTGGGACTTGGCCGTCAGCAGGATGACCGGGATCTGGGCGGTCGCGCTCTCCCGCTTGAGACGGGCGCAGGTGTCGATGCCGCTGAGACCGGGCATCATCACGTCGAGGATGATCAGATCGGGAGCCTCGGTGCGGGCCAGTTCGATGGCGTCCTGCCCGTTCTCCGCAACGATGACGTCGAAACCCTCGGCGTTCAGGCTGAATTCCAGGATGTTACGGATATTGAGCTCGTCGTCGGCGATCAGCACCCTGCGCATGGGTCTCCTCCTTGAGGGGTGTCCTTCCGGGTCGTCCATCCTATCGGCAAAAGGGGCAGGGGGTTGACAGATTATCCCCTCGGATCAGGGGCGGATCGGGATCATGCCCCGGCGGTCGAGAGCGGGCCGGTGCAGCGCCATGTCCTCTTCCCCGAAGGCCTGCAGGGACAGGATGCGGTCCCGCCGTTCCTCGATCTCCCTCAGGAAGGGTTCGGTCAGGCGGGGGCAATAGGCGCTTCCGCTGCCCTTGCGCACCTCCGCCAGCGCCTCGTCCAGCGACAGGGCGGGGCGCCACGGCCGGGGACACAGCAGGGCCGCCATGGTGTCGGTCAGGCGCAGCAGCCTCGCCCCCAGGGGGATGGCCTCGCCCGCGAGCCCCGCCGGGTAACCGGTGCCGTCGAAATTCTCGTGGTGGTGGAGGACCAGCTGGCGGGCCCTGGGCCCGGGGTCCAGGGGAGCCAGGATCTCCAGACCCACCTCCACGTGTTGCCGGACCAGGAGGCGGGCCGGGTCGTCCAGCGGGCCGGGGCGGTTGAGCAGCTGGGGCGGAACCGCCCTCATGCCGACGTCGTGGAACTCCAGGGTGAAGGCCAGGGGCTGCAGGTCCTCGTCCGGCAGCATCAGGCGCCGGGCCGTGGCCAGACAGGCCTCCCGGCACACGTCGAGGATGCTTTCCCGGCCGGGCCGGCCCACCGGGGTCACCGACCGCAGGGTCTCGCCCAGGGCCCCGAACTCGCGGGCGCTGCCCTGCCAGGTGTCCATGACCGTCAGCATCCTGGTCAAACGGGGCGCCATCGCCTCGAGCAGCAGGCGGTCGTCGTCGTCGAGGGGACGGCCGTCCTGCCGGTTGTTGACCGCCAGGACCCCGATCAGATCCCTGTCCCTGACCAGCGGCACGCACAGCAGCGAGGGCGTGGAATAGCGCGGTTCGTTGACCTCGTGCAGGAACCTCTGGTCGCGGGTCAGGTCCTCCACCAGGATGGTCCTGCCCGTGGCCCAGACCTTGCCCGCCACCCCCGAGCCCTTGCGGATGCGTGCGCTCTGGACCACCGATTCGGGCAGGCCGATGGCGGCCTTGATCTGCAGGTAGTCGTCGCCCGCATCGGGCTGCATGAGGGTCACGACCTGGGCGCCGAGGGATTCGCTGATCCAGTGCATCATCCGCTGGACGAACTCGCCCGGATCCAGGTTGGCGACGTAGCGGTCTCCCGGCTGGATCGACTGCAAGACGGCCGGCCGCCGGGGCAGCAGGACGGTGAACCGGGCCCCCTGGGGCTGGAGATTCTCGGCCCAGATGCGGCCGTCGTGATGGGTGACGATGTCGTGGCAGATGGCCAGCCCCAGCCCCTGCCCGTTGTGTTCCCGGGTGGCCGAACCGTCCACCTGGTAGAAGCTCTCGAAGATCTGACCCAGCTTGTCCTCGGGGATGCCGATGCCCGTGTCCTCCACCGTCATGCGGACCGCCGTGCCGGTCTCCTCGACCGTGATGGTCACCCGGCCCCCGTCCCGGTTGAACTTGAAGGCGTTGCCGACCAGCTTGGTCAGCAGCTGGTTCAGCAGGGTCTTGTCGCCGGGCAGCACGATGCTCTCGGCGCCGGCGCGGACCTCGAGGGTGATGTCCCGCTCGAGGGCCCGGCTCCGCCACGACTCCTCGAGGTGCCGGACCAGCGAGACGATGTCGGCCTCCTCCCGGTGCAGGCGGGGCCGCCCGTTCTCCATCTCGCCGATGTCCAGGATGTCGTTGATGATCCCGGTGAGCTTGAGGCTCTCGTTGTGGATGACCTTGAGGAATTCCCCGCGGGCCTCCTCCGAGAGCGAACCCATCTGGCTCTGCAGCAGCTCGGCGTAGGCGGAGATCGAGGTGAGGGGCGTGCGCAGTTCGTGGGAAACGTTGGCCACGAAGTTTGTCTTCATGTCGGCCAGGCTGTTCAGCTTCTCGGAGGCCAGCGACAGCTCGGCGTTGTTGCTCGCCAGGCGGTCGTACACGGCCGCCGACTCCAGGGCGATGGTCGCCTGGTAGACCAGGAACTCCAGCTGCCGGATCTCCACCATCCCCGGAATGAGCCCGTCGGCGGGCTCGTCCAGGCTCAGGTAACCCAGGGTCTCGCCCGTGGCCGTGGTCAGCGGGGCGATCAGCAGGTGGGCCGCAGACCAGTCCCGGGCCATGATCCCCGGGACAGGGGAATCATCCAGATCGGCGAACAGACCGTCCCCGATCCCCCGGGAATCCTGGAGGACCAGGAAGCAGTTGGAGTAGCGGAAGCGAGGGTCGGTCAGCTGGGCGAACTCCTCGCCGGACACCTGCATCCCCGCCAGCTGGGACTTGCTGAGGCTGGAGATCCCCGCGAAGCCCCTGGCCTCGTAGGCCCGGGTCTTGTCCGACCATAGATAGAGGACCGACTTGCGGAATCCCCCGACTTCCTCGACGGCGGCGGTGATCTTGTCGACCAGCTCGCCCATGTTCCGGGTGGCGTTGAAGCGGGCGCTGATGGCCAGGATCTTCTCGAGGATCCTGCTGCGGCTCCGCAGGGCCTCGGTCTTCCGTTTCTGCAGGCCGAGGACCTCGGCCATCTCCTCGCGGTCCCTCTCCGCGTCGGCGGCCAGTCCCCGCAATCCCTGCAGCTGCTGCTCCAGGGCCCAGACCTTGGCGTCCCCGGAGCGGCGCGTCGCAGCCGCCCGCCGCGCCATCATGACGCCCCAAACCGAAACCCCGGTCAGGATCACCAGCAGGACCACCACCGTGGCGGGCACCGAAACCGCCCCGAGGGCGCCGGTCAGGGCTCCCTGCAGGAGGGTCTCGGGTCGGGTCGCAGCCAGGATGGGCGTCACCGGATCGTTTCCCCCTGAATCAGGCCTTGCCGGAACGGGACTCCAGCAGCTGGGCCACCCGGCCCACCAGCTTGGCCACCGCGAACGGCTTGCGCATGAAGATGTTCGCCCCGGCGTCCTTCATCCGTTGCCGGGTGTTCTCGTCGCTGCGGGCCGACAGGGCCACGATGATCGTGTCGGCGTAGCTGCGGTTGCGTCGGATCAGGCGGGTCGTGTCGACCCCGTCGAGCTTGGGCATCATGATGTCCATGATCACCACGTCGGGGCGGAAGGAGGCCATCTTGTTCATGCAGTCGATCCCGTCCGCCGCGCTGGCCACCAGATGGCCGTCCTGCTCGAAGGCCTGGGTCAGCAGCAGGGTCAGGGGTTTCTCGTCATCGACGATGAGAATGCGTGCCGCACCGATCATGGTTGCTCCTTGTCCTGCGGATCAGGTCCCGTTCCCGACCGTGCACCGGCGGCCAGGTCCTCCGCTCCCTCCATCAGGGCCACGAACGCCTCCACCACCGCCGGATCGAACTGGGCGCCGGCGTGGCTCCGGATCTCCTGGAGGGCCTCCCCGGGGACCAGCGCGCGCCGGTAGGGCCGGTCCGTCGTCAGACTGAACCAGGCGTCCACCACCGCCAGGATGCGCGACCCCAGGGGGATGGCCTCGCCCCTCAGCCCTTCGGGGTAGCCGTTGCCGTCCACCCTCTCGTGGTGGTGGCGGATGATGGTCTCGACCGCGTGGTCGGGGATCAGGGGCCGCATGAGATCCAGGCCGATGTCCACGTGGCCGTCCACGGCGTCCTTCTCGTCCCAGCTGAGGCGCCCCTCGCCCAGCCGGATGTCCTCCTCCACCCTCGCCATCCCGACGTCGTGGAGGGCGGCCGCGATCTGCAGGGAGGCCAGGTTCCGCCGCGACACTCCCAGCCGCCGGGCCAGCCTTCGCACCAGCTGCAGGGATCCGGCGGTTGCCGTCGGGATGCCTCCCCGGCGGGTCTGGATCAACGCCCGCATCGCCTCGGCCAGCTTGGCCGGCTCGTGATCCATCCGGGACAGGACCGTGTGGGCGAGATCGACCAGGACCTGGATCTGCTCGGCGTCGGCCGCATCCAGGGAGCCGGGCCGGCGCCGCTTGCCCAGCAAGACCGCCCCCAGCACCTTGTTCTGGCGCGCCACCGGGGCCACCACCCAGTCCCCCCCCCGGTCCAGGTCCTCGGCCAGACCGGGCAGGCTCTGCAGCAGGCCGCGCGTCTCGGGCCCGGCCTGGAGCATCAACCCTGTCTCCAGGAATCCGGACCAGGCGCGATCCTCGGTGAACGCCGCGGGCTCGGGCAACCCGGGGTCAAGGCCCATCCCGCAGACGGGCAGCAGCCCGCCTTCGCCGTCGCGGACCAGCAGCACGGATGCCCGGGACCCCGACAGTTCGGCCAGCAGGCGCATCAGGTGGACCAGGAGCATGCGGGCTCCGGCCGGGTCGTTCCCCTTGGCGAGGTAGCCCGGCAGGGGCGCCCAGACGTCCGCCGCCTTCGGCAGCAGGAAGGTGAAGTCCGACCCTCCTCCGGTCCGGGGCTGGACGGAGATGGTCCCTCCGTGGATGTTGACGATGTGCCTGGCGATGGCCAGGCCCAGACCCGTCCCGTCCTGCTTGCCCGCGGCGCCTCCCGCGCGGAAGAACTCCCGGAAGATGCGCTTCATGTCCTGCGGGTCGATGCCCGGCCCGTCGTCCAGCACCTTGACCGAGACGGCTGCCTCCAGCTCGGCCAGATCGACGGCGATGCGGCCGCGGTCCGGGGTGTACTTCACCGCGTTGCCGATGAGGTTGACCAGCACCTGGCGGATCAGGTCCGCGTCACCTTCCACCCGGGGCAGGCGGCGCGGGGCGGCCACCGTCACCGACTGGTGCTTTTCCTGGATGGCCGGATGCAGGGAGCGGACGGTCTCGCGGACCATGGGCTCCAGGTCGAGCAGGCGCATGTCCAGCAGGTTCGAACCGTACTCAAGCCTGCTGAAATCCAGGATCCGGTTGACCATGCGCAGCAGGCGGCCGGCCTCGGTGCGGATCACGTCCAGGAACTCGGTCGCATGGGGAAACTGCTCGTCGGTGATCTGGCCCATGAGGACGTCGGCGTAGGCGGTGATGGAGGTCAGCGGCGTCTTGAATTCGTGGGTGGCCATGGCCACGAAGCGCCCCTGGAGCTGGTTGATGCGGCTGAGGGCGCGCGTCTCGGTGGCGGCCTGGCGCAGCCGCGATCGCAGGGAGGACGCCTCCGACCAGATGGCCAGGACCGGCTCCATGACGTCCTTGAGCTGGACGAGCCGGCTGCGGGCCGGATTCCCGGCGGCCGGCCACTCGGCCGCGCCGATGACCAGCAGCAGGCCCAGCGCCGGATCCCCGTGGAGGTCCAGGTTCAGCCCCAGCCAGGCGTCCTGGTCCGACCAGGTCGCCGACGGCCAGGGGAGGGCTTCCCCCCAGGGCCCCCTGCCCTCGGCCGGGATCCCGGCGCCGTCCTGCCCGAGGACCGCGAACGCCCGGCGCCGCCAGGCGGACGGGGCGCTGATCCAGGCCGGTTCACCCTGCCCGGGCCCCAGGACGGCCAGGTACTGGGACCGGCGCCCGCAGCCGGGGTCCAGAGTGGCCGCGACCTGGGGATCCAGGAACACGGCCGCCTCCCGGACGCCGTCCAGCCTCCCGTAGACGTCGAGGATGCCGAGGGCGAGTTCGGGCATGACAGGGAGTTTCCGGGTCCGGGCGATCAGCTTCAGGACGGCCGACACCTGGTCGCAGTCCCCGCACACCCCGTTCCCCGAAAGACCTCGGTAGGACATGGACACCTTCCGCTCAGGTATGGCTTTTCCCCGACGTGGTCAGGTCGAACCGGTCGGCCGCGCTGGTGCTCCCGCGGCGTTCCCGGACCACCACGCTGTGGACCATGGTCTTTCCGTACTGTTTCAGCTCGGCGAGCGTGTCGCTAAGCTCGGCCGGATGTTCGAATCGCCCGGCGATGTTCTCGATCAGGGCCACCGTCAGGCTGATCAGGGGGAACTGCGTGAATTCCCCGGCGCGGTTCTTCACTTCCAGGTAGCCCCGGGCCAGGTCCTCGGGATCATGGAGGTCGCCCGAACCGGCGTCGAAGTCCTCGATGAGGCGCCGCGCGAGATCCGGCGCCGTGGCGGATTCCGTGGCGACGACGAAATCGTCCCCCCCGACGTGGCCCACGAAGTCCCCCGCGTTCCCGTACTTCTGGACGCAGCCGACCAGGACCCCCGCCAGGAAGGAGATGGCGCGGTCCCCCCGGGAATAGCCGTAGTGGTCGTTGAAACTCTTGAAACGGTCGATGTCGATGTACATGAAGGCGAAGTTCCGGCCGCTGGCGATCCGGCGCTCGATCTCCCGCTCGATCGCCCGGTTTCCGGGCAGGCCCGTCAGGGGATTGGCCTCCCGCTCGCGACGGGTGGTCTCCAGCAGGTTGGACACCCGCAGCAGCAGCTCCTCGGGCTGGAAAGGCTTGACGATGTAATCGTTGGCTCCTCCCCGCAGGCCGCGGACCCGGTCCGAGACCTCCCCCTTTGCCGTCAGCAGGATGACCGGCAGCCTGGCGGTCTCGAACCCGGCACGAATGATCTCCAGGACGGAAAATCCATCCATCTGCGGCATCATCAGGTCCAGCAGGACCAGGTCCGGTTGGAAGGCGGCGACCGCCTTCCAGGCCTCGTCGCCATCCGCGGCGACCTTGACCTCGAAACCGTCCTGTTCCAGCAAATAGCGCAGAATCCTCCGGATATGGGGATCATCATCCGCCACCAGGATGCGTGCCTTTCCTGCCATTTCTTTCCTTTTCAGTGGACGAGTTCTGCATGCGGATCCCTCCCTGACACCCGCATCGGGCGGAATTCCGCAAGGTCCGTGCCATGGGGAAGAGATGGTCGTGTCAAAAAAAGGGGACAGATAAGGTCAAAGGCGGAAACGGGCCGGGCCGGACGGGCTCAACGCCACGATGCGAGGGGCGCCCGGGCGAAACTGTCCAGATCCAGCCCATCGCGGCGGCCGGCCTGAAGGTGGTGGAACCCGGCATAGGCGATCATCGCCGCATTGTCCGTGCAATAGACGGACTGGGGGGGAACGAAATGCATGCCCCGGGCCTCGGCCAGCCGGGCCACCTCGCACCTCAGGCCCCCGTTGGCGGCGACGCCCCCGGCCAGGTACACGGCCTTGACCCGCTTGCGCTCGGCAGCCTGGAACAACCGCTGGCAGAGGCTGTCCACGATGGCGTTCTGCAGTTCGCAGCAGACGTCGGCGACGTCCTGCTCGGACAATGGCCTGGGCAGCCCGGCCACGGTCAGCCCCACGGCCGTCTTCAGGCCGCTGAAGCTGAAGACGATGCGGGGATCCTGATGCAGGGGCCGGGGAAAGGAGAAACGGCCCGGGGTTCCTTTCCCAGCCAGACGGTCGATGGGAGGGCCCCCGGGGTAGGGCAGGCCCAGCAGCTTGGCGGTCTTGTCGAAGGCCTCACCCGCGGCGTCGTCCAGGGTGGCGCCCATCCGCTCGTACCGCCCGATCCCGGGCATGTGGATGACCTCGGTGTGCCCGCCCGAAACCACCAGGACCACCGCAGGGGTCACCATCTCCCCGGTCAGGCCGTTGGCCAGGATGTGCCCCTCGATGTGATGGATGCCGACCAGCGGCAGGTCCGCCGCCATGCACAGGGCCTTGCCGGTGGACAGCCCCACCAGCAGGGCGCCGATGAGGCCGGGACCCGCAGTGACCGCGACCCCGTCCAGTTCCCGGAGTTCCAGGTCCTGCTCCTTCAGGAGCACGTCGACCAGGGGCAGCAGGTTGACCAGGTGCGCCCGCGAGGCGAGCTCGGGCACCACCCCCCCGAAGCGGCCGTGCAGGTCGACCTGGCTGGATACGAGATTGGCGGTCACCCCCCGGTCGCTGTCGAACAGGGCGACGCTGGTGTCGTCGCAGGAGGTCTCGATGCCCAGGACCTTCACGACCCCTCCCCGTCCCCGCCGCCGGCCCCGCCGGAATCCCCGGATTCCGACACGGGCCAGATGGCCTCGCGCAGGCCGCCGTGGACGCTCGCGGTCTTCTCCAGCCCCAGCAGAACCGGGCCCAGGGCCGCGGCGGCCTCCCGGACCAGGACCGAGCGCGAACCCACCGCCGTCGCCGCCAGGCTGCCGGCCAGGCCGTGCACGTAGGCCCCCAGCAGGGCGGCCGCCAGGGCGGGCATGCCCTGGGCCAGCAGACCTGCGAGCAGGCCGGTCAGGACGTCCCCCGACCCGCCCCTCGCTAGGGCATCGTCGCCGCTGGGATTGATGAACACCCTTCCGTCCGGAGCGGCGATGACCGTGGGGCTCCCCTTGAGCATGACCACGGCGTTCCAGGCGGCGGCGGCCTGGGCCGCAAGTTCGTACCGCCGAGCCTGGACCTCGGCGGCCGGCAGCCCCCACAGGCGGGAGAATTCACCCGGGTGCGGTGTCATGACCACGTGGCCGTGGGCGAAGCGGGGGCGGATCTCACGTCGCGCGTAGGCCCCCAGGGCGTCCGCGTCGACCACCAGGGGCAGGGGACAGGTTTCCAGCGCACCGATCAGCCAGGCGTCGGTGGCCTCGTCGGCGTCCAGCCCTGGCCCGATCCCCAGGGCGGACTGGCCCGCCAGCAGGTCGGCCCAGGCCCCATCGCCCGGGGCGGCGATGGTTCCCGTTTCCGTGCAGGGCAGGGGCCGCTGCAGCACCTCGGGCAGGCCTCCGCGCAGGGCGATCTCCAGACAATCGGGCGCCGCCAGGGTGACCAGACCCGCGCCGGAACGCAGGGCGCCCAGCGCCGCCAGGTGAGCCGCGCCGCCGTAGCTCCGCGAACCGGCGACCAGCAGCGACTTCCCGAACCGGTACTTGTGGGCCCAGGTGGGCCGGGACGGCAGAAGGGCGGCGTAATCCTCCCGCTCGAGATAATGGATGTTCGGGGCATGCCGGTTGCAGACCTCCTCGGCGAAACCGATGTCCACCACCTCGATGTCGCCGGTGAAGTCCCGCCCCGGAGCCTGCAGCAGACCCAGCTTGGGCAGGCCCACGGTGATGGTCAGGTCGCAGGCGACGGCCACCGGATCCACCCGGCCGTCGTCCCCGCCCACCCCTGACGGGATGTCCAGGGCGACGCAGGGCATCCCCGCATCGTTGACCGCCCGGAACAGGGTCGCGTACTCGGCCCTCAGGGGAGGCCTGACCCCGGTGCCGAAGACGGCGTCGACCACCACGCACGCCCCCTCGCTCAGTTCCTCGAAGGTCTCGGCCCAGTCGGACGGCTCCACCGCCACGACCTCGACCGACCGGGGCAGGCGCTTGAAGTTGGCGCCCGCTTCCGGAGACAGATCCTCGGGTCGGGCCAGCTGCATGACCGTCACGTCCCAGCCCTCGCCCTCCAGCAGCCGGGCGACGACCAGGCCGTCACCCCCGTTGTTGCCCTTGCCGCAAAGGACCAGGACTCCGCCGTCCAGATCCTCGTCGGCGAGGAAATCGAGCAGGATTTCGGCCATGGCCTCGCCCGCGCGCTCCATGAGATCCAGGCCCGATACGCCCCCCTCGATGGTCTCCCGGTCGATGGCCGCCATCTGGGCGGATGTGCAGACTCGCATGGGTCACTCTCCTGCGGGAAAGCCGTTGAGGGTGTCGAGGATCTCCAGCAGCCGCAGCAGGTCGTCGGCCACGAAGTCGGGTTCGGTCGAGGGGCCGTCGATCTTGTCGGCGTACTGCGAGTACTCGTCGCCGTAGCGGGCATAGACCGTGTGCATCCCGGCCTTCTGCCCGCCCAGGATGTCTCGCTCGCGCCAGTCGCCGATGATGACCGCCCGTTGCGGCTGGACCTCCAGCATCTCCAGGGCCATGGTGAACCCCCGGGGGTCCGGCTTGCGGATGCCGGTGTCGTCAAAGGTGAGCACCAGGTCGAAGGTGTGCTGCAGGCCCAGGCTCGTCAGCCGGATCCAGGCCTCGAACCGGGGGGCGTCGCTGACCACGGCGAGCTTGTACCCATCCTTGAGCAGGCGGTTCAGGACCATCTTGGCATGGGGATAAAGCACCAGGGACCCGTCCCGCGCCCGCCGGTAGGCGACCACCGCGGCCGCCAGGATGCGGTCGTCGACGTGGCCGATGGTCTCCTCCAGGAAGAGGTTGAACACACGCTGGTGCTCGATGCCCCGGGCCTTGTAGATGGCGAAGATCCTGTCCACCGCCTCGCGCCGGGCGACGGGCAGGCCGGCGTCGATCATGGCGTCCACGGCCCCGGTGATGGACATCTCCTTGGCCCGCATGAAATCGGTCAGGGTGTTGTCGAGGTCGAAGATGACCGCCTGGATCCGGCGCTCGCTCATGGGCCCGCCTCCCTTTGACAGGGTAACTCTCCAATAGTAACCTGAACCGTCAGCGATTGCACAATCGATCTGTGCGGTTCATCAGCAAGGCCCCGGCCAGGAGATCCCGACCCTGGATCCACAGCGCCCCGCCCCCCATTCTCCCCGCCCCGGGGGACCCTGCCTGTGGACCGCCTGGAGCAGCCTGCGCATCCTGGCGTTGGCCGCCATGCTGCTGAGCGCCAACTTCCTGTGTCAGATCCTGGTCTACAACCTGGGGACCGGTCTGTCTCTGCCGGTGATCGCCGGGGCCCTCCTGGGGGTCATGCTGCCGCTCGGGGTCATCTTTCCCGCCCAGGGCTTCTCCGCCGCGCGGGACCTGCGGCTCGGCCCGGTCGCCGCGCCCGTCCTGGCCGTCTCGGTGCTGACGGCCCTGGCCTCTCTGGCCCCCAACTCCCTGCTGGGCACCCTTTCCCTCAGCCTGCACCCCCCTGACCCCCAGTGGATCTCCTTCACCCGGGACAACCAGGACCACACCCTGCCCGGCATCCTGCTGACCGTGGCTGCCGGCGTGGTCTTCGCCCCCATCGCCGAGGAGATCGTCTTCCGCGGCCTGGTCCAGCGCCTGGCGTCACGCACCTGGGGACCGGCCCCCGCCGTGGTGATCTCGGCCCTGCTGTTCGGACTGGTCCACGGGCAGCCGTGGTTCCTGTTCGGCCTGATCGGGGTGGGTCTGGTCCTGGGTTTCATCTTCGAGACGACGCGGTCCCTGCGGGCCTGCATCGTGGCCCACGCGGTGCACAACGGGGTGTCGCTGGCTCTGGAATTCAACGGCGGGTACGACTACACCGATCCCCCCCCCCTGACCCCCGGCGATTGGATCTGGGCGGGGGGATCGCTGATCGTTCTCATCGGCCTGGGCTGGATCCTCCGGACCATGACGGCCCGGAGCCCGGAATGAGGCCCGTCAGCGCGCCTCCTCGCCGATCCTCCGCCCCTGGCTGATCTCCCCGTTGTCGATGCGGATGCTGAAACCGCAGCGGGGATTGTGACACACCCAGGCTTTATAATGGATGGCCGCGCCGTCCCTTCCGTAATCGGATAGGGGGAGCAGGAGGCCGTCCTCGCACTTCTTGCAGACCGGGAAATCCATGGTGAACTCCTTGGGCCGGATCAGGGGCGCATTCCTGCCGAGGTCCGCATGACGGGACGGCAAGGGATGACCATGAACGTGAAATCCTATCACGAAGATGGGATTAATGCCATCCATTTATGGAGGAATCCCGGGATGACGGAGCCCGTGAGGACCCCCGGTGCGGATGGGGCTCAGGTCTTTTGCGGCTTCTTCCGCGCCGCAGGAAACAGCACGTTGTTGAGGATCAGGCGATAACCCGGAGACGTGGGATACAGGTCCAGATCGGTCGGAGGATCCCCCACCCGATGCTGGTAATCCTCCGGATCGTGTCCCCCCAGGAAGGTCCAGGTCCCCATACCCTGCTTGCCGTGGATGTACTTGACCTCGTCGGTCCCCTCCACCGCCGCCAGCACGGTCACCGCCCGCTTGAGGTGCTTCCGCTGGAAACCGGTGGTCTGCCCCAGGAATCCGTTGATCACGTTGACGTGGTTCTGGGTGAGCATCGCCGGCACCGGATCGTACTTTGCCGCGAAGGCGAACAGGGTGAAGTAGTCCGCCATGGCGCCCCTCATCTGGGCGTAGTTGCTGGTGTCCAGGTCGGAGAACTCGTACTCCAGCGGATTGGTCACCAGCTTGAAGTCCTCGAAGGCGAAGGTGAGGTCGAAGTCGACCTGGCTGCGGTAGGTCGGATCGTAGGGGGTGCCGTCGAAGGGCTCGGGACAGATGTCGGTGTGCAGCCAGGCCAGGGCGATGTCGATGGTGTCGGTCGCCGAGCACATCGCGAACAGGAAGCCCCCGCCGTCCACGTAGGCCCGGATGGTCTCGGCCACCGCGTGCTTCAGTTGCCAGACCGTCGTGAAGCCCAGGGCCCGCGCGAGCTCCTCGTGGAAGTGCTTCTGCTCCAGATACCAGGGTTCGAGCCCGAAGGAGACGTAGAACTTCCCGTACTGCCCGGTGAAATCCTCGTGGTGCAGGTGCAGCCAGTCGTAATCGCCCAGCTTGCCCGCCAGCACGTCCTGGTCGTACACGACGTCGTAGGAGACCTCGGCGTAGGTGAGGGCGAGCGTCACAGCGTCGTCCCAGGGCTGCATGTTGGGCGGACTGTAGACGGCGATGCGGGGCGGCTTCTCCAGCAGGACCTCCTCCATGTTCTCCTGGGCCATCACCTGCCGGATGCTCTCGCGTTCGCCCTCGTCGATGACCCGGAAATCGACGCCCAGCAGGCGCGCGTCCAGGCGGGCCCGCTGGGTGTCCTCCATGAGGAAGCTGCCACCGCGATAGTTCAGCAGCCAGTTGACGTTCTCGCCCGCCTCCAGGCAGTGGAAGGCCACCCCATAGGCGCGCAGGTGGTTCCCCTGCTCCAGGTCCATGGGGATCAGGATGTACTCGGCGGCCGCGGCCCCTCCGGCCGGCAGCAACACCATCAGCATGAAGATCATCGCGGTCATCCGGAAGCGGTCCGGCCTGGTCATGGCAGTTTCCTCAGTTCGTCGCGGACGTCGTCGATGAACAGGTAGTCGGGATACTGGGCGAGCAGGCGGTTCCACACCTGCTGGGCCTCGGTGGCCCGGCCGGCGTCCATCAGCAGCGCACCCTCGCCGGCCATGGCCAAGGCGGCGTAACGGCCGTCGGCGTGCTCCTGGTAGATGGTCTGCAGGGCCAGGCGCGCACCCTCGATATCGCCCGCCTCGGCACGCGCCCCCGCCAGTTCGTACAACCCCCGCTCCAGCAGGTATTGCTTGGCATCCGGGTCCACCCGCAGGGTGGCCTCCTGGACGAAATCCTCCAGGGCCGCCAGGCGGGCGGACGGCCGATCAACCAGATCGTACATGACGGCGCGGGCGTAGAAGCCGATGATCTCCGGACCGCCCGTGGGATTGTCCAGTTCCTCGGCGATGGCCAGGCCCAGTTCCAGGGCGTCGTTGGAGTAGGAGGCCGCGGGGTTGTCCATGGCCACCACCGCGAAGCGGTCCCGGGCGGTGACGTAGTGACCTTCGGCCAGGTCGAGGCGCGCCAGGTGGTAGTGGGCGAAGCCACCGGCCTCGCGGAAGTGGGGATCGCGGCCGAGCTGGGTCAGGACGGTGCGGCCGCGGGCCGTATCCCCGGCGGCGAGATAGCATTCGCCCAGGGTGAGGCGGGCCAGGGCGATGCCCTCGGTCGGCAGGTCGAGATCCAGGAGAAGGCGTTCGAGGCTGCGGGCCGCGCCCGAGGGATCCCCCAGCTCACTGCGGACGTAGCGCGCCAGCTTGATCTGCGAGGAGTACAGGCGTTCGCTGCTGGGATTGATCTCCCGGACCCTGCGGAGCAGCGCGCTGAACCGGTCGGCCGCAGCCCGGGGATCGGCGCCCAGGCTGCCCGCCTCCAGGGCGCTTTCGCACACCTCGGCAAGCTGATCGGCCGCCCTCCTCCTCAGCAGGGCGTCCGGCTGATCGGGGCCCATGAAGGCCTCCAGGACCCGCAGCAGGTAATCGATGGTCGCCTGGTACTGGCGGTCGACCGGCAGCAGGCCCAGTTCCGTGTTCAGGGTGGCGACGTTCTGCATGAGCAACAGGGCGGTGGCGGGATTCGCCACCAGGGGGGCCGCCTGCTCCCAGGCCAGGTCCGCCGCTCCTTGCACCAGGTCCATGTTGGCGGCCAGGACCTTCTCCGCCGCCGCCGCCCGCGGTTCCTGGGCCCTCGCCCGGATCCCATCGCGGAATTCCCGGTGGCGGACGGGATCGTACAGACCGTCGAGCAGGTCGGTCCTCACGAGGGAGAGGTTGAAGGGATTGCTGCGCAATTCGGCGCTGACCTGCAGGGCCGCCTCGTCCTGCCGGTCCAGGGACAGCAGCACCGTGGCCATCTGCCGGGCCATGAACCCCGGCTCGCCCAGCTGGGTGCGCATCGAATCGATCAGCCCCACCGCCAGCGCGGGATAACCCGCATCCAGGCACTGCTCGATGGCCACCACGGCCGAGCTGCGTCCGTTCGGGCTCTGGGTGATGAACCTCTCCATGGCCGCCCGCGCCGAATCGGGCCGGCCGGCCGCCAGCAGGGATCCGGCGAGGCTGCGCCAGAGACCGGGATTCCGCGCCGAGATCTCCAGGGCTTCCCTGGCGATGGCGATGGCCTGCTCGTGATCGCCCTGGAGCTGGGCGAGCTGGATGCGCCGCGACACCAGATCCCGCTGGAGCAGGGAATGCTGGGACAGCTCGTCGAGCAGGGCCTGGGCCCGGGCGATGCTGCCCAGCGAGAGCAGCTTGTCCAGCTCCAGCAGGCGGCGGCGCAGATCGAACAGGGAATGGGGATCGGCGCTGCGCGGAGGACGGGGCGCAGGCTGCAGCTGCAGGCCGGGGGACTCGGGGTCCACCGTCCGGGGGGTCTGGGCCGCCGACAGGGGCGCGAAGGCGGCAGCGGCCAGCAGCAAGAGAGCCGGGAGGATCACCGGGTGCGGGATCGGACGCAGGATCACGGCATCTCCCCCCGGTCTTCGCCCGCCCGCAACGGAGGCAGGGGGTCCGCGTCGAGGCGCTGCAGGGAATCCAGGGCGCTGAAGTAGCGGCGCACCAGGTCCCGGTAGTCCAGCGGAGCGGTGTCCAGGGGCTGGTAGCGCAGGCGGACCCGGGGATCGCCTGCTGCGCCCGGCCCGCCGTCCTGGTCGCCGTACAGGCGCTCGGCGGTCCGGCTCTCCCGGCGCGAGCTGTAGTCGCGCTGCCGCGCCGAATTGCGGGCGTCGAGCATGCGGCTGAGAATCCGTTCCTGACGGATCAGGGTCTCCTCGGATACCAGGCCCTCGTCGATCTCCCCCGAGATCGATTCCATGTCCCGGCCGAGCTGGGCCATGTCCCCGAGCAACCGGCCGCCGTCCTGCCGGATGCGCTCCTGGTCGGCGAGATCCTTCATCTGCCGGGCGAGTTCGCCCTGCCCCTCGCCCAGACGCTTCATCTGGGCGCGGGTCTCCTGGCTGAGGCCCCGGTTGGCGAGCATCTGCCGCAGCTGCTCGGTGGTTCCGTTCAGCTTGGCCTGCTCCTTGATCATCTGCATGAGCTGGTCGGCCTGGGAGGGGGACGACTGGCCCGATCCCCCCTGGCCGGTGACCTGCGCCTCGGTGAGCAGGCCGATGATGATGTTGTTGGCCTCGGCCAGGGCATCGGTGCCGTGCCTCTGGGCGGCCGTCCCCCGGTTCTCCTCCAGGGCGTTGACCCCGTAGCCCATCTGCTCGATCAGGCCGTCCAGCTTCTTCAGCAGGGGCATGATGCGCATGGGGGCCTCGACCGCCAGCTCGCCCAGCTCGTCGCGCACCTGCACCGCGGCCTTCTGCAGGCGGTGCTGGCCGCGCGTGAGATCCAGGGATCGCACGTCCCGCAAGCGGGTGGGGATGCGCCGGGAGATTTCCTCCTGGCGGTGAGACAGCGCGAGCATGTCGGCGGCCAGTCCCCGCAACGAGGTGACCTGGTTCTGCTGCATGGCCATCTGCATGGCGCCCTGGGACTGGAGCAGGACGTGATAGAGTGATCCGAGATCCCTCATGGCCTGTTCCTGGAGTTTCGCGGCCTGCTCGGGATCCATCTGCATCAGCTGGTCCCTGGCCTCCTGCATCTTCCCTTCGGCCTGCTGCCGCTCCAGATCCTTCATGGCCTGCTCCAGGGCCTGCTCCATGGCGCTCTCGGGAGAGGGTTGCTGGTCCTGCGGCCGGTTCTCCTGCTGCTCCTTCAGGGACTCCAGGGCCGCCTCCATGCGCTTCTGCAGCTCCTCCATGTCCTTGTTGAGGGCTTCCTGGCGCTCGGCGAGGCGGGCAGCCTCCTCCTCGGACCCCGCTTCCGGCTCGGTACCTTCCTCGCCGTCGGCTCCCTCCTGGTCGTCCTGGCCTTCCTGGCCATCCGGGCCCTCCTGCCCTTCCTGACCCTCCTGGTCCTCACCGGTCCGCTTGCCGTCCTCCTCGCCGGTTTCGCCTTCCTCCTGGCCGTCCCCTTCCCGGTTCGGGTCCTGCTGGTCGCCGGAGTCAGCGGCGGCGTCCCGGTTCTGCTCGGCCAGCTGCCGGGTCAGATCAGCCAGTTCCTGCTGGTCCTGGAGCATCTTCTCCAGCAAGGAGGTCAATCCCTCCAGCTCCTGCTCCCGGCTCATCCGTTCGAGCATGGCCAGGGCGGCATCCATGCGGCGCGCCAGCTCCTGCTGGTTCCGGGCGACTTCCTGGACGGCCTGGGCGATCTCCTCGGGGGTCAGCCGGTCCGCGCCCGACTCCATCTTATCCAGGAGCTTTTCGAGGTAATCGCTGTCCTGACGGTCGAGAAGCTGGGCCAGATCCTCGGCCTTCTCCAGCTGCTGGGGCGAGGACAGCTGGTTGGTCGCCATGTTCTCGAGCTGCGTGCGCAGCTGTTCGGCGATGGAGGACAGCTCGTCCTGGAGAGCGCGGTGGCGTTCGAGGGCCGCCTCCATTTCCTGCTGGCGGGTCCAGTCCGGGTCGGGATTCTTCATCAACTCGCGGGTGAGCCGGTCCAGGTCGGCGGCCAGGGCCTGGTTCAGGCGCCGGGCCTCGTCCAGCTCGGCCTTGCGGTCCTCGTTGGACCGGGCCTGGTCTGCGAGGACGTCCGACGCGGAGGGCAGGATCAGGCGCAGGATTCCCGAACGGCTCGTATTGGCCGGCCCCGGCTCGCGGTTGTCGCGTGCTTCGGCCACGATCTCCAGACCCTGGCCCGCCACCAGATCCAGACGTTCCAGGGCCAGGTTCAGGTCGGCCCGCAGGACCAGGCCCCCCGAACCGGCGGTGTCGGTGTCGGCCTCGATCTGCCACTCGCCGACGGGTGAATCCCAGGCCAACCACCGGCCTGTCCCGCCGGGGAAGAAGAACCCCCCGTACCATCGGTCCTCATCTCCGCCGGTGCCCAGGGGGCGCAGGTAAAGGGCCAGGCCGGCGATGCCGAAATCGTCGGCCGCATCCACGGCCAACTCCACGGTTCCGGCCAGGGGCAGGATGCCGTCGTCCTGCGGCCGTTCCAGCCGCACGACCGGGGCGCCGTCCTCGAGGGCGGCGAGCTTGTACTGGAGGGGCGCCAGGTTGGCCAGGCCGACCGAATCCCGCAGGGTGACGTTGAAGGCGGTTTCCCCGGTGACCGTCAGGCTCCCGGTGAATTCCCGGCCATCGATGGCCAGGGGGACCGTGTCCCCGGAGGCCAGGGCCAGTCCCGCTGCGACCACCCCCAGGTTCAGCCTGCCCCTCAGCTGGACCTCGCTGCCCGCCGGGACCTCGAGGAACGAGGGCAGGACCGCCACCGTCTGGGCGGGGGTCCGGGTATAGGCCGGTGGAACGATCCTGGCGGAGATCGCCGTCACCAGCGGGTGATGCCTGACGGGCAGGAAGCGCGGTTCGGAAACCCTCTCACCCCGCCGGAACCTCCAGGAAAAACCCTCGCGCACGTCCTCGATCCGGGCCGTCCAGCGGCGGTACGGGGCGGGCAGACCCGGTTCGGCCGCAAGCGCCGACGTCAACCCGGCCGGGATCGCCTGCCAGTTGCCGGCCCCGACCCTGATCTCGCAAACGGTCTCCTGGTCGCCCCCGCCGAAGTCCCTGGCGGCCACCTCGCAATCCGCCCCGGCGACCACGAATCCGGGACCGGGTTCCCCGAACAGACCGCCGCTGCCGGGAACGACCTCCCGCACCTGGGGACCGGCCAGGCGGCCCAGGCCCCGGACAAGCCCACCGGGGTCGGCGACCCCGAACACCAGGGCCAGGACCAGCGCGCCGACAGTTCCGGACCGCACGGCGCGGCGGTGCGGCAGTTCAAGGATCTGATCGGGGGTCAGCAGGTCCAGGATCTCCCCGGCCCGCAGCAGCAACCGGCGCCGCAACTCCCGGGCCACCGGGTCCCCCTCGGCCCACCGTTCCGGCAGGCGGCCCGACTCCTCGGCGGCCACC
>JAHJTW010000040.1 GCA_018829565.1 bacterium
CGTAGGGACGACCCTGATCCTTGAGCCAGGCAGCCTGCAGGGCGAGCAGCCGCGCCGATTCCAGCTCGGTGCCCATGTCGGCGATCATGGCGCCGATCACCGGCTGCCTGGCCAGGGGCTTGCCGAACTGTTCGCGCACCTTGGCATAGCGGGCCGCCTCCTCCAGGCAGGCCATGCCGATGCCCAGGGCCTGGAAGGCGATGCCGATGCGGCCTCCGTCGAGGGCGGCCATGGCGATCTTGAAGCCGTCGCCTTCGCTGCCGAGCAGCTGGTCCGCCGGAACGCGCACGTCCTCCAGATCGACCACCACGGTGTCGCTGGCCCGCAATCCCATCTTGTCTTCCTTCTTGCCGACGGTCAGACCCTCGCTGGCCCGCTCGACGATGAAGGCGTGGGTGTCCTGGTGCCCCGTGGTCCCCGGGGTGCGGGCGACCACGACGAAGAAGGAGGCGCGGGCGCCGTTGGTGACGTAGATCTTGCTCCCGTTGAGCAGGTAGTGATCCCCGTCGCGGCGGGCGGTGGTGATCAGGGAGGCGGCGTCGCTGCCGGCGCCGGGTTCGGTGACGCAGAAGGCCGCGATCTCCCCGGCCGCCATGCGGGGCAGGAACTGCTGCCTGGTCTTCTCGCTGCCGAACATGGCCAGCGGGTAGCTGCCGACGCTGTTGTGCACGGTCAGCATGACGCAGACGCCGGCGCTGGCCTTCGCCAGTTCCTCGACCACCAGTCCGTAGGTGATCGTGTCCACGCCGAGTCCCCCGTACTGCTCCGGAAAGGACAGCCCGAAGAAACCGTTCTCCCGGAGCCTGGCGATGAGGGAATCGGGCATGGTCCCCTCCTCGTCCATCTGCCGGGCGATGGGAGCGATCTCCTTGCGGGCGAAATCCCGGACCATGTCGCGGAACATCTTGTGGTTCTCGGTGAGGTCGAAGTTCATGTCGGCTCCTGTTCGGCGGTCCCTCGCGGGCCTGCGGTCCATCGGTGGAAAATAGCCCCCGGCAGGTCGTCCTTCAATCCCGGAGGACGCCCAGTTCGAGAGGGAGTCGGGTCACCAGGGCGACGACCACCGGGTTCCCAGGCCCGGGCCCAGGAGGATCGCGTTCGTCAGCATCTGCTCGGTTTCGGCCATCCACCGGCGGTAGGCCGGATGGTCGGCGAAGAGGACCGCCTGTCCCCGGCCGACCCCCTCGCGAACCGCGTAGGCCGTGCGGGCGATCCGGGCCGCCGCCTCGGGCCAGACCAGACCGCCCCGATGCAGACGGGCCGGGTCCATGAAAAGGGCTCCCACCATGACGGGAGGCACGGCGATCATGGTGTCGTCGCTCCCGAACCAGACCGTGGCCTCGTCGCCGAGCCCGAAGTTCAACCAGGCCTCGGGATCCAGTTCCACCCCAAGCAGGGCGCCCTGGGGCATGAACCGGCGCAACCGCTCGTCGGCCGTCCGGACGTCGCCTTCTTCCGGTTTCGCCCTGCCTGCAGGGAGGACGGGCTCGAGCCACTGCTCGAGGTCCAGCGGGCCGGCGCCGAGGGGTTTGCCCTGATCGTGCCCCTCGCAGAAAGGCAGGGCGCCCGGACCGACCACCGGAGCCACATCGTAGAGGGCCCCGTGGAAGACAGGCTGCGGGCCCTTCGCGTCCCCGGCGGCTGCCTGCGGTGCAGGTCGCAAGCCGAGAGCCGCCGGACGGCCCGCATCCTGGGCCTCCTGGGCGGCGATGCTCCAGACCGGAGGCGGGAAGTCCCCGAGCGCATCGGACCGGAAGCGGGTCCCGACCAGGCCCAGCGCGGGATCGGCCAGCAGGCGCGCTCCGCCCGCCATTCCGATCGCCGTGCCTCCGGCGGACACCCATTCCTTGAGCCGGGCCAGCCCCTGCTCACCCAGGATCTGCCTGTACATCGCCGTGCCGCCCCGGATGGGCGGGAAGACCAGGACGTTGTAGCGGGCCAGGTCGATCCGGTTGAAGGACCCGAGGTCCAGGCTGTTGAAGCGCAGCCCCAGGGTCTCGTCCAGCAGGTGCCACACGAATCCGAATTCGGAGGGCGACACGGGACTGCCGCTGAAGACTCCCAGGCGCGGTTCGACCAGGACCGGGTACTCCGCCCCCCCGAGGTCGGGGCCTTCCTCCGCCCGGGAGGTCCCCACGGCGTCCATCCGGACCAGGAGTTCGCCCTGGATCGCAGCCAGGCGCTCATGCAGGTCAGGCACGTTGCCTTCACGGCGGACGACCAGGGTCCCCGGGAAATAGGACCGGCCCCCGATGGCGAAGGGCTTGCGCGCCACCCTCACGGTGACGCCTTCCTGGAACAGCCGGACCAGGATCCGCGGCCCGGCGGGATGGTCGACCGGGATGATCACGCTGCTGAAGACCGCGGGCACAGGATCGACGGCCGGCGGCAGGGACCGTTCCCAGCGCATCCACCGCCCACCGGGGAATTTGCCTGCCCAGTAGGCGGACACCCCCCGGATGAGGGGCAGGGACCAGGCCGTGGTGTCGTAGAGGCGGCTGCCCTTGCCCTTCTCCAGGTACTCGCGCTCGTCCTGGAAGAACGTCGAGTCCATGGGAACGTGGGGATCGAGGATGACCCGGGCGAGCGCCCCCTGGGGCTGGTCCAGCCGCACCAGCAGGGATCCGGCGGGCAATTCCAGCGTCTCCTCCTCCCCCGTCACCGCATGCCGCAGACCAGACACCCGGGCGGACTGTTCAGCCAGGACCAGGACCTCGACGCCCTGGGCCTCCAGCTGGGCGCCCAGGGCAGCCAGGCGATCGGCATGCCGGGATCCGGCCGGGAACACCCACGCCTTGACGGGGCCGTCGGTCCCGGCTGCGACGGCGTCCCCGCGGGCGGCGATCATGTCCGCCAGGACCTGCGGGGCGTTGGCGGCGAGCGTGTTCAGATTGGCCAGGGAGGACGTCGCCTGATGATCCACCGCCTGGGCGAAGGTCCGCACCGTGCCGTCGCGCTTGTGCAGGAGGGTGCCCGTGGTGCGGCTCATCTCGTAGAGGATGCCCACGGCTCCCAGGTATTTCGCGTAGGAAGACCCGTATCCGGGAAAGAACTCCTCGTTCCATTCGCCGGAAAAGTAGGGATAGCCCCTGCCGTCCAGGGCCCGGGCCTGATCGTCGCTGAACTCCCGCTCCCACCTGGCGGCGCTCGCCGGAAGATGGGGATTGTAGGGGTGTCGTGCCGGAGGGAAGAGGTAGGTCGCGTTGCCGCCCATCTCGTGGCTGTCCACCATCAGCTGGGGCAGCCAGGTGGCGATGACGGCGGACCTGCGGCTTTCCGGATGCACCAGGCTGAACCAGTCGCGGTTCAGGTCGAACAGGTAGTGGTTCCCGCGCCCCCAGGGCCAGACTCCGGCGTGCGAAAGGTCGTCCTGGTCGGGATTGGGCGTGGCGTGGGCGAAGCTCGCGATCTGGGCGAGATAGCGGGCCCGCCCGTCCGGGTTCTCGCACGGGTCGATGAGGATCACCAGCTCCCGGCGCAGGCGCAGGGATTCCTCGTCGGTGCCGGCCACGAGCCTGTAGGCCAGGGCTGCGGCGGCGTCCGTGCTGCTCAGTTCGTCGCCATGGATGCCGTAGGCCAGCCAGGCCACGGCCTTGACCCCCTCGAGTTCCGAGGCGGTGGGCGTCGGTCCCTGCCTGGGATCCAGGCGGGCGGCGTGCCGGCCCAGGAACCCGTCGAGATCGGCCACGGTCCCCGAATCGCTCACGGCCAGGTAGACCAGGGGCCGACCTTCGTGAGTGCGCGCGTAGGTCCGCAGTTCCGCCAGGGGCGAGGTCTCGGCAAGCCGCTGGAAATAGGCGACGACCTCCTCCGGTCGCAGGGGCCGTTCGGCAGGCCGGATCCCCGCGAAATCCTCGAGGTCGGGAACGGCCGGATCGAACGTGGCCCCGGGGAAGAGATCGGCGTAGGACATCCCCCCGGGAGAGGCGGCGACCGACCCCGGGGACGAGGTCGCAAAGGCGGCGCAGAGGATCGCCAACAGGCACAGAACACGCCGGGGATCGAGGTCGTTCATGGCATCTCCCGTGGGCCGGGTGAATCGGGACATCGCGGCCCGTGGGCCGCTCGACGGCAGGCGGTCAGGAGCCGGAATGTACCACAGCGAACCCTGCAAACCAACCCCCCGCTGGCCGGGCTCCCCCTTGTCCGGGTCCCGCCGACGCGGTCGGTTCATTTCCGGTTTGACCTCGCGACCTCGGGACCCGCATGATGGTCCCGGCCGCCGGACCGCCCCCATCCCCGGGGCGGAACCTGTCCCGCACTCTGACCCCCTGGAGCTCGTCGTGCCGCGTCCCCGCCTCCTGCCCCTGCTTTCCGGATCGCTCGGCCTCTGGCTGGCCGCCTGCGCCTGCCACGCCTGGGCCGGCGATGCCACTCCCCCTGCCGGAACCGCCGGACCCGGGGTCCCCGAGCGCGGGCCGCGCCTGGCAGTCGCCGCGGTCCTCAATGCCCCGCGGGAGGACCTCCTCGCAGACCTCGACCCCGCAGCCGGTTGGGTCGCCGGCCTCGAGGTCCGCCTGGGAACCGCAGCCTACGTGAGGTTGGAGGGCCTGTGGCAGGATTCCCCCTTCGCCCCCGAATCCCTGGTCCGGGTCGAGGAGGACGCCACCCGGTACAACGAGGACTACCTCTACCGCGACGTGTGCCTGATGCTGGGCCTGGACCTGCTGCGCCCCCGGATCGGCAGGCCCCATCCCTTCGTGGAGCTGGGCGCAGGCGTGGCGGGCGAACGGTTCGCCTGGGTGTCGGTCGATCCCCAGGGCAGGAACGCCGTGGACCGGGAAACCGACCGGGTCTACTTCGTGGCGGCGGGCGGCGCGGGGATCGGGTTCCCCCTGCACAGGCGGCTGGACCTCGAACTGGGCGTATCGGTGCGGATCCACTGGGACACCGACCCCGGCACCGGGCTCTTCGACGACCTGACCGGCGAGTTGATCCCGGTGGCCGATCAGGATCCGACCACCACCAGCTTCGGCACCTTCGTCGGCGTCCGGCTGGGCCTGGCCTGGGCCCTCGGCTGACGGACGGACGGTCTCAGTCCACCGTGGCCTCCACCACTCCCACGGTCACCAGGTTCACCACGTCCTCCACCGTGGCGCCGTATTGCAGGATGTGGACGGGCAGCCGCGTGCCCATGAGCATGGGACCGACCAGCACCGCTCCCGCCATGTGGTGCAGCGACTGCATGGTGAGGGTCCCGGCCTGCAGGTTGGGGAACACCAGGACGTTCGCATCGTCCGTGAGGTCGGAGAAGGGGAAGATCTCCCTGCGCAGGGCCTTGTTGCGGGCCGTGGCCAGCTGCATGTCTCCGTCGATCTCCAGATCTGGATCCCGTTCCCGGGCCAGGGCCGCCGCCGCCTGGACGCGCCGGGCCGAGGCGTGGTCGTTGTTGCCGAAGTTCGAGAACGAGAGCATGGCGACGCGGGGATCGACGCCCAGGGACCGCGCCGTCGTCGCCGCCAGCAGGGCGGTCTCGGCGAGCTGTCCCGCCGTGGGCTCGATGTTGACCGAGCAGTCCGCCAGGACCACCACGTCGTTCTGCAGCATGACCAGGTGGTGGCTGCTGACCCTGTCGATCCCGGGGGCCGGCCCGATCACCTCGAGGACGGTCCGGAGGGTCTCGGTGAAGTGCGTGGACGACCCGGCGATCATCATGTCGGCGTGGCCCCCGTTCATCATGAAGGCGCCGAAGTATTCCGGCTGGCGCAACCTCTCGGCCGCGCTGGCCCTGATGACCCCCTGGCGGCGGCGCATGCGGAAGTACTCCTCGACGAAGGTCTCGAAGCGGGGGTCCCGGGTGGGATCGACGATCTCCGCCCCGCCGAGATCCCTGCCCAGCCGGTCGATGCGCTTGCGGATGTCCTTCGCCGGACCCAGCAGGATGGGCTGGGCGATGCCCTCGTCCAGCAGGATGCTGCAGGCGCGCAGGACGGTGTCGCTCAGGCCCTCGGTGAAGACCACGCGCGGGCGTGACCGGCGGGCGCGCATGAGCAGCTCGCGCATCTTCTCGCGGCCGGTGCCGATCCGCACGGAAAGCCGGCCCTCGTAGTCCACGGTGTCCACCGGAGCCTCGGCCAGCCCCTCGGCGATGGCCTGGGCCGCGACGGCCGCGGATTCGCGCACGAAGATCCTGGGGTCGATGGGCTTGGGCAGGAGGTACTCCGGTCCGAAGCTCAGGGGCAGGCCGCCGTACGCCCGCTCCACCTCCTCGGGCACCTCCTCTCGGGCCAGATCGGCCAGGGCGCGGGCCGCGGCCAGGAGCATCCCCTCGGTGATGCTCACCGACTGGACGTCCAGGGCGCCGCGGAAGATGTAGGGGAAGCTGAGCACGTCCAGCACCGCGTTGGGATCGGGGCCCAGCCCCGTGGCCACCAGCACGTCCTGCCGGCTGGCCCGGGCCTGTTCGTAGAGGATCTCCGGCTCGGGGGTGGCCAGGGCGAAGACAACCGGATAGCGGTTCATGGAGCGGATCATCTCCATGGTGAAGACGCCGCCGGCCGAGGCGCCGATGAGCACGTCGGCCCCCTTGACTCCCGCCGCCAGGGTCTTCAGCCGGGAGGACACCGCGAACTCGCGCTGGTACTCGTGGAGCTTCCGGTCGGACGGGTGCACCAGCCCGTCGACGTTGTACATGAGCATGTTGCCGGGATCGACGCCGAGCCGCCGCAGCAGCCGGGCGCACCCGATGCCCACGGTCCCCGCCCCGCAGATCACCACCTTGACGTCCCCGACCCGCTTGTCGACCAGGTCCAGGGCGTTGATGAGGGCGGCCGCGGCCACGACGGCGGTGCTGTAGAGGTTCTCGTGGTAGACCGGGATGGTCAGGATCTCCCGCAGGCGATCGTAGAGCTCCAGCCCCTGGGGCGCCTGGATGTCCTTGAGGTTGATGCCGCCGAAGGTGGGCTCGAGCATGCGCACGGTCTCCACGATGCCGTCGATGTCCCGGCTGGCCAGCTCGAGGTCGAACACGTCGATGTCCGCGAGCCTCTTGAACAGGATGGCGATGCCCTCCTGCATGGGCTTGGCCGCGAAGGGCCCCACGTTGCCAAGACCGGGCACGGCCGAACCGTCGGTGACCACCCCCACCAGGTTGCCGCGGGAGGTGTACTTGAATACCGCCGATGGGTCGCGGGCGATCTCCTCGGCGGGGAAGGTGGCCCCGGGCAGGTAGGCCAGGCGGAGTTCACGCGGCGTCAGGCAGGGCTTGGTGGCGGTGACGCCGATCTTGCCGGGCCGTCCCCCGGCGTGGTACTCCAGGGAATCGTTCTTGCGAATCACATCGTCGCTCCCGGTTCGGGTTCCGGATCCAGGACTTGCGGATCGAGGGCCAGCGGATCGAGGGCCCGCGGATCCAGCGGGTGCCGCTTCAGGGTCTCGTTCAGTTCGGCCAGGAAGGTGGCGATCGGTCTGGCCTGCAACAGCATGACCTGCGTGCCCTCGATGGCGAACTCCAGGTCCAGGGGATAGCCGTACCCGGCCTCGAGGGCCTCCACCTTCTCCACCAGTTCCAGCAGTTCGGTGTATTCCAGGGCCGGCCTCAGGCGCTGATGGTAGAGGGTCTCGACCAGCCGGGTGCCCGAGCCCCGGCGCTCGTCCCGGACGACCATCAGGGGCTTGTCGTTGGTGACGTAGTTGAAGGCCAGCGCCTCCCCCTTGCGCCGCGGGGCCTTGACGACGGTCACCAGGTCGGCGGCCACCTGGCCGGAGACGACGCCCTCGCCGAGGCCGAGACCGGCGTTGATCACCATCTCGCCCAGGTCGCCGCGGGCGATGTTCACGGTCTGGACGACCCCGGACACCCTGGCGTCCACCATGCGCTGGACGATGAGGCCGCCGGCCGGCCGGGCGTCCGCAACCCCCATGGTGGCCCGGTTGTGCAGGGCCCGTTCGGACCAGAGACCGGCCCAGGTCAATCGCAGGTGTTCGAGCAGGGCGCCCTCGCCCATGACGTTCAGGTAGGTCTCGAACTCGCCGGCCTTCATCGCGACCTCGGTGTCCTCGTCGCGGGAGGAGGACCGGATGGCCACCGCACCTCCCCCGCCGTCCGGACCCAGCCCGCGATAGGCTGCGGTCACGGCATCGGCGAGGACCACAGGCAGGGCGCAGTCCATCCACAGGGCTCGGATGCGGGCCGATTGCTGCTCGAAGTCGAGGTCCCCGTCCGCCAGGATCCTGGTGATGGCCTGTTCCAGGACCGTCCCTGCGACCCGCTGTTCCAGCGCGAGCCCGAAGGCCCGGTCGGTCACCACGAACCAGGCGGGGCAGAGGCCGGGTCCGGCCAGGGCCTCCATCTCGCCCAGGTTGGCAGCCTTCCAGCCGATCAGCGGATGCAGGGGGAAACCGCACTGGGAGGAGCCCAGGACCAGGGCGTCCGCATGGCGCTTCATCGCCGCCGCCGTCGCACGCTCCAGCCGCCGGCCGACGTCCGCCAGGCGTCGGGAGTCCGACCCGGTCCCACCCAGAACCTGCCCGCACCGCTCGATGTGGCGGACCAGATGCCGGGCGCGCGCCGGGGGATGACGCCGGGAAACCAGCTGGTCCAGCTCTTGCCGGCCCGCGGCCGACATGTCCTGCAGGCGGCGTAGAGCGGCCCGGTCGACGGACAGGGTCCAGTCGCTCCCGGGAACCGCGACCTCCTGACCGCACGAGGCCAGCAGTGCGGCGCAGGTGCGGGAGGCCTCGAGGCATCGCCGGGCCTTCAGGCGATAACCCAGGACCACGCCGAGCTGGCCGGCGGCAGGAATCCCCTCCAGCGCCTCGGCCACCGCCAGGCGCGTGCACATCTCCAGGCGATCCACCAGCTCCCGCAGCCGCCCGGAAACCTCCTCGGCCACTGCGGGGTTGGCCAGGAGCCGCCCCAGCAGACGCGCGCGGTCGGTCTCCGGGACCGCGGCGAGGTCGGCCCCCGCCAGGATCTCCTCCAGGGCGAATGCAGCCAGGACCTTGTCCGCCAGGCGGTCGAGGATCTTCTCCACCTGGTGGCGGGCTCTCAGATGGGCCGCCCGGGCGGCGAGGGTGGCGGCCGCATCGGATTCCGAATCCCCGCTGCGGGCCGCTTCACCGAGCAGGCGCAGGCCTTCCCAGAGGGAAAGGGTGTCCCGGTCCTGGCCCAGGATGCGCACGACCGATTCGTCGGCGTCGAGGACGACCAGGTCGCCGTCGCGCAGCTGGTCGGCGCGCTTGCCCACCACTCCCTGCACGCTGACCCGGAACCCGTGGACCACCCGGTCCAGCCGGCGCCTCACCGTGGTGGTGAAGTGCAGGGCGACCGACCGGCCATGATCCCGTTCGAGCTGGGCGGGCGCGAGCAGGGCGGGCTTGCCGTACTGGATGGCGACCAGGGCGGCGTGGCTGAGGACGGCACCCCCGATGGACACCACGCCGGCGGCGTGGAAGAGGAAGGGATTGTCCTCCGGACGGATCTCGCGCGCGATCAGGACGGCGCCGGCGACGTCCTCGGGCCGCCGGCCCCGGACTCCGAAGACGGCCCGGCCGACCGCCCGGCCGGGAGCGGCCTTGACCCCACCCAGGATCTTCTCCTCCTCCAGCCGCGGCCGGCCCCGATCGGTGGCCGGGGAGGATGCCAGGTCCCGCAGGTGGTCGAGTTCTCCGGCGGGGAAGCCCCCCGGCGCCCGGGCCGATCCGGCCAGGTAGTTGGCGCCTCTCAGCAGCGCCCACATCCGGCCTGGATCGATCAAGACGTTGCTCTGCCAGGCGCTGCGCGGTCCGGATCTCCTGCGGAAGAGGCGGTCCCCCTCGCAGGCGAGCCCCATGCGCACCAGGCGGTGCTGATCCCGCAGCAGGAAGACCGTCAGCCAGCCCCCGCGGACGGGAAGCCTGCCGCGTTCGACGCAAAGGCGGCCGACCGTGCCCGTCGGCTGGAATTCGATGAAGCGCTCCAGTTCGGCCATGGGGCGGGCCAGGGCGACGGCCCCGGCGGCCAGTTCCTCGTCCCCTGCCAGGATCTCTGCGAACGCCTCGGCCTCGTGCAGGAGCTGGACCAGTTCGGGATGGGGAGGTTCGGGAGCTTCGGTTCCTGCAGCCAGCCAGCCCGATCGTCGCGCCCGGCGCCAGGGTCCCAGATACTCCTCCTCCAGGAGATTGAGGCCGATGCCTCGGGAGTCGTCTCCGGGCAGGGCGGCCGGCGCAGTCAGGCGCAGCCTTTCCAGTTCCCCCCGCACCCAGCCCAGGAATCCGGGAGGACATTCCCCGTTGTAGAGATCCTCGTAGGGTTCCCTGCCGTTCCAGGACCGTTCGACCGGGCCGGTGGGGCCGGGATCGTAGCCCTTGAGGATGCGGCTCCGGTCCGCCGTCAACAGGCCGCGGGGCAGGATCACCCCGGACCGCACGAACCGGTCCGACCAGGCCGCCTCCACCAGCCCCCTGGACTCGGGCCCGTAGGCCAGGGATCCGATCTGCCAGTCCACCTCCATCAGCCAGGGGGCCAGGCGGAATAGCGCCGACGCCTTCGCGCAGAGGTCGCCGAGGTCGGGGCAGCGCTCCTTGTCGTAGCGAACCTGGAGGCGCGTCCCGTCGAGGCTCACGTCGCAGCCCAGATCGCGGAACATCAGGCGGATCGCATCGAGCCGGAGGTTGGGATGGACGTCGAGCTCGAAGTTGCTCACCCCGTAGTACTCCAGGTCGATCATCCCCCCCCGCTGGGGCGGGGAGTAGTCCACCCGCAGGAAGACCGGGTGGTTCCTGAAGAAGAAGTAGTAGTGCACCTCGTTGCCGAACAGGTAGACGTTCACGTCGGGGAACCGGAGCCGACCGTCGAGCAGCTGGCGCTCCCACGCGTCCACCAGCAATCCTACCGGGAAGGGCAACGGCGCATCCCCCTCGATCTCCGCGGCCTTCTCGAACTCGGCGTACCGGATGGACGGAGCCTTCGTCAGGCGTCCCCGCCTGTCCACCAGAACCAGGTCGACCGTGCGGTTGGGAGTCTGGGCGGCGTCCACCAGGGCGAACCCGTACCGCAACCCCTTCTGGTGGAGATACCGCTTCAGGCCGTGGACGGTGCGGACCTGGCCCAGGTTGCCCGGATCCTCGAACATCTGGACCAGGCGGGTCAGCTCGGGGGAAAGGGGCATGCCCTCGCACCAGCCCTCCATCTCCGCCAGGACCCTGCCCTTGAGGTCCCCTTAGACCTCCGGCAGGATGGCGCACTCCTCGGAAACCCCGGCGAACAGGGTCGAGTAGTCGGCGACGATGCGGTCCATGGCCCCGAGGATGCGCTCCACCTTGGCCGGGATCAGGGGCGCCACGTCGAGGATCTCGGCCAGCAGGTCGGCGTGGGTGGTGTTCAGGCGCCGGAAGCGGTCCACCGGGTCGCCGGACCGTCCCCCGTTCCGTCCCTTGACGGGTGCAGGCGGTCCCTCGCCGACGGCGACCGCGACGATCCGTTCGGGCCCCCGCCGCACTCCTTGCGCCCTGGTCAGGAACGCTGCGTCGTCCAGGGGCAGGTGCGCCGGCGGGTATCCGGGAATCACCACCTCCGCCCGGTGCCGGAGCTCGATTCCCCGGTTGAGCGATGCCCAGCCGATCAGCGAGATCAGTTGCCGCAACAGGGCCCTGCCGAACCTGGCCTCCCCTGCGGCCACCGAGCGGTGGACCGAGGGCTCGGGCTTGCGGCCGGGAGTCAGGTCCAGAAGATCCCGGTGGGATGCCCTGGTGAATTCCAGGTAGGGTTGCAGGATGCGATGGGCCTCCCGGCCCAGCAGGATCTCGGCCAGATCCGCGGGAGCAGGCTCCCCCTCGCGATCCAGCAGGGTTGCGGCGAGGAGCCGGATGCCCGGATCCCTGTCCCCGGCCAGAAGGCGCCGGAGACTTTCCCTGCTTCCCGGATCCCGGGCCAGGACCTCCGCCGCCTGGGCCAGGGCAGGCGGCCAGTCCCCTCCGCCCTCCGCGCCGCCTTCGGCCTCCGCCTCGCCGGCCGCCGGCGCCAGGCGGGCCAAGATCTTCAGCATCGGGCGATCGAGAGGCCGCACGCCCCGCCGGACCGGCCCGAGCAGCAGTTCGACGGCGGCGGCGACGAGAGCCGGGTCCGGAGACTCGACCAGGGGGCCCAGGACCTTCAGGGGATCGGACAGGCGGGGCAGGAGCTTTTCGAACAGGGCCAGGACCGGAGCGCCGTCGGTCGGATCGGCGGCGGCGACACGGGACGCAAGACCCTTGATGCGCCGCAGGTCGGCCGCGGCGGGGCGGGGGCCGAGGAGGCGGTCGATGGCCAGGCAGTCGCGGGCGAGCTGGTCCGCGTCGGGGCGGATCATTTCCAGCTGCTCGACGACATCATCGATGAGGGAGACCAGCTCTCCCCGGCCCGACACCGTTCCCAATGGTGGAACCCCCGCGTCCCGCCGACACCCGTGAAGGACGACCGGATCCAATGATAATACATTTGCATCGCGGACAAGAGAAATCCCTCCGCCGGGTCGCCGGCGGAGGGAAGGAGCGGAGAGGCGACCGGCGGGGGACGGTCGCTTCTTCACCGGTCACTTCTTCAATTGACTCCCCGAGATCACCATCCGCTGGGCCTCGCTCGTGCCCTCGTAGATCTCGGTGATCTTGGCGTCGCGGAAGTGGCGCTCGACGGGGTACTCCTTGGAGTAGCCGTTGCCGCCGAAGATCTGCACCGCCTCGTTGGTGATGAAGTGGCTGGCCTCGCTGGCGAACAGCTTGGCCATGGCGGCCTCCTCGCTGAAACGCCGGCCCTGGTCCTTGGTCCAGGCCGCCCGGTAGGTGAGCAGGCGGGAGGCGTCCAGCCGGGTCGCCATGTCGGCGATCTTCCACTGGATCGCCTGGAACTGGCAGATGGGCCGACCGAACTGCTCGCGCTGCTTGCTGTACTCCAGGGCCGCCTCGTAGGCCGCGGCGCAGATGCCCAGGGCCTGGGCTGCGATGCCGATGCGGCCGCCGTCCAGGGTGCTCATGGCGATCTTGAACCCGGCCCCCTCGCCCCCGAGGGCCCGTTCCGGGCCGACCGTCACGTTGTCGAAGGCGAGCTGGGCGGTGTCGGACGCCCGGATGCCCATCTTCTCCTCCTTGCGGATCACCGAGAACCCCGGATCGGTCCTCTCGACGATGAAGGCGCGGATGCCCTTGTGCCGCAGTTCGGGGTTGGTCTGGGCGAAGACGATCAGGGTGTCGGCGTTGGCGCCGTTGGTGATGAAGTTCTTCATCCCGTTGATGATCCAGCCGTCGCCATCGGGCCTGGCCATCGTCTGCTGGTTGGCCGCGTCGGTCCCCGCCCCGGGCTCGCTGAGGCAGTAGGCCCCCAGCTTCTCCCCCCGGGCCAGGGGCGTCAGGAAGTCGCGCTTCTGATCCTCGGATCCGTAGGTCTCCAGGGGCCAGCACACCAGCGAATTGTTCACGGACATGATCACGCCCGTGGAGGCGCAGGCCTTGCTGATCTCCTCCATGGCCAGGACGTAGCAGACCATGTCCAGACCGGCGCCCCCGTACTGCTCGGGGACGTTGATCCCCATGAAGCCCAGTTCGCCCATCTTCTTGACCACGTCGGCGGGGAAGCGCTCCTCGTGATCGATGGCCGCGGCGATGGGAGCCACTTCCCTGGCCGCGAAATCCCGGGCCATGTCCCGGATCATCCTCTGCTGCTCGCTGAATTCGAATTGCACGGCGTTCACCTCGCGTGGGTGGTCCTGGTTCCGCTGTCCCTAGGCGTAATCGTAGAATCCCTTGCCGCTCTTGCGGCCGAGATGGCCGGCGTCGACCATGCGCCGCAGCAGCGGGCAGGGCCGGTACTTGCCGTCGCCGAAACCCTCGTGGAGGACCTCCATGATGTCCAGGCAGACGTCCAGTCCGATGAAGTCGGCCAGGGTCAACGGTCCCATGGGATGGGCCATGCCCAGCTTCATGACGGTGTCGATCGCCTCGCGGTCGGCCACGCCTTCCATCAGACAGTAGACGGCCTCGTTGATCATGGGCATCAGGACGCGGTTGCTGATGAAACCGGGGTAGTCCTGCACGGTGACCGGGACCTTGCCCAGGTCCTGCGACCACCGGGTGACCTTGGCGAGGGTGTCCGGACCGGTGGCCTGCCCGCAGATCACCTCGACCAGCTTCATCACCGGCACCGGATTCATGAAGTGCATGCCGATGACGTCCTGGGGACGCTTCGTGCAGGCGGCGATCTTCGTCAGGGAGATGCTGGACGTGTTGCTGGCCAGGACCGCGCCCGGCTTGCAGATCCCGTCCAGCTTCGAGAAGATGTCCCGCTTGACCTCGTAGGATTCGAACACGGCTTCGATGACCAGGTCGCTGTCCGCGGCCGCATTCAGATCCGTCGTGGGATTCAGGCGTCCCAGGGTGGCGGTGGCCTCCTCCTGGGTGATGGCTTCCTTCTTGACCTGGCGGCCCAGGTTCTTCTCGATGGTTCCCATGGCCCTGTCCAGGAATTCCTGCTTCACGTCGACCAGGTCCACCTGGTGGCCGTTCTGGGCGAAGACGTGGGCGATGCCGTTGCCCATGGTCCCTCCGCCGATCACCGTGACTTTCATCGCCGTATCCTTTCCGGCGCCGAACCGGCGCCAACCTCGTCAGGGAAGGGAGATCGCCATGCTCACCGCGTCGCCGCCGCCGAGGCAGAGGCTGGCGATGCCGTCCCGTACCTTCCGGTCCTCCATGGCGTGCAGCAGGGTCACCAGGATGCGCGCTCCCGAACAACCGATGGGGTGGCCCAGGGAGACGCCGCCGCCGTTGACGTTGACCTTGTCCTCGTCCAGTTCGAGCTGCCGCACCACGCCCAGGCTCTGGGCGCTGAAGGCCTCGTTGAGTTCGTACAGGCCGTAGTCCGCGACCGTCTTCCCGGTCTTCCTCAGGAGGTTCCGCACGCTGGTCACCGGCGCCATCATCACTTCCTTCGGATCGACGGCGCCGGTGGCCGAGGCCTCGATGAAGGCGCGGATGGTCAGGCCCTTGGCCCGGGCGAATTCCTCGCTGCAGACCAGCAGGGCCGCCGCGCCGTCGTTGATGGACGAGGCGTTGCCGGCGGTCACCGTTCCCCCGTCCCGCTTGAAGGCCGGTTTCAGCTTCGCCAGGCCGGCGGCGGTGGTGTCCGCCCGGGGGCCCTCGTCGCGGGCCACGACCACGGGATCGCCCTTGCGCTGGGGCACTTCGACCGGCACGACCTCGCGGTCGAACCTGCCGGCGTCCCAGGCGGCGCTGGCGCGCTGGTGGCTGCGTGCGGCATAGGCGTCCTGGTCCTCGCGGGTGACGCCGTAGGTCTCGGCCACCCACTCGGCGGTCATGCCCATGTGGAAGTCGTTGTAGATGTCCCAGAGGCCGTCGTGGACCAGCAGGTCGGTCACCTTGCCGTCCCCCAGCCGCAGCCCGTCGCGCGCGGTCATCAGGGCGTAGGGGATCTGGCTCATGTTCTCGAATCCGCCGGCGATGACGCAGTCCTTGTCGCCGGCACGGATGGCCTGGTCGGCCAGGGCCACCGCCTTCAGGCCGGAGCCGCAGACCTTGTTGACCGTCATGGCGCTCACCCCGGTGGGGATGCCGCCGAAGATGGCCGCCTGCCGTGCGGGATTCTGCTGCAGGCCGGCCTGGCACACGCAGCCCATGATCACTTCCTCGACCGCGGCGGGATCGAGCCCGGTGCGCCGGATGAGATCCTTGATCACGACGGCGCCCAGCTGGGGGGCGCGCACCGCCGCCAGCCCGCCCTGGAACCTGCCGATGGGCGTCCTCACTGCCTCACAGATGACCGATCGCTTGCTCACGGGAGCTCCTTCCTGACTGGATCGATTCCCTCACTGGGAAAGTTCGTATCGTCCGATGACCATGCGCTGGATCTCGCTGGTCCCCTCCCCGATCGTGCACAGCTTGGCGTCCCGGTACATGCGCTCGACGGGATACTCGCGCGTGTACCCGTAGCCCCCCAGGATCTGGATGGCCTTGTCGGTGACGAACATGGCCGTCTCGCTGGAGTGAAGCTTCGCCATGGCGGCCATCTGGGCGTAGGGCTCGCCGCAGTCCTTCAGGCGGCAGGCCTCGTACGTCAACTGGCGGGAGGCCTGGATCTGGGTCGCCATGTCCGCCAGCATGAACTCCACCGCCTGGAAGCTCGCGATGGGCTTGCCGAACTGGACGCGTTCCTTGGCGTAGGCCAGGGCGGTCCGGTACGCGCCCTCGGCCAGGCCCAGGGCCACCGCCGCGATGGAGATGCGCCCCCCGTCGAGGGTCATCATGAAGTACTTGAAGCCCTCGCCCTCCTCGCCCAGCAGCAGGTCGGCGGGGATGCGGACATCCTCGAGGGTCAACGGGGCGGTGTCGCTGGCCCGCATGCCCAGCTTGTCCTCCTTTTTCTCCACCGTGAAGCCCGGGGTGTCGGTGGGGACGATGAAGGCGCTGATGCCGTGGCTGCCCTCCGCCTCGGGATCGGTCTTGGCGGTGATCACGATGGCGCCCGCGTAGTGGCTGTTGGTGATCCACATCTTGGTCCCGTTCAGGACCCAGTGGTCGCCGTCGCGCACCGCCGTGGTCCTGGTGCCGCCGGCGTCGCTGCCGGCGCCCGCCTCGGTCAGGCCGAAGCTGAGCAGGGACTCGCCCGCGGCGGCGGGAGGCAGGAACCGCTGCTTCTGTTCCTCGGTGCCGAGTTCAACGAGGGGCCAGCAGCCCAGGCTGTTGTGGGCTGCGACCGTCAAGCCGTGGCTGCCGCAGACCGCGGAGATCTCCTCGACCACCAGGGCGTAGCTGGTGATGTCGCCGCCGAGCCCGCCGTACTGCTCCGGCACGACCATACCCAGGAAACCGAGCTGGCCCATTTCCCTGACGTTGGCCTCGGGGAACTCGCCGGAGTGGTCGAGCTTCGCGGCGACCGGAGCGATCTTGGCCCTGGCGAAATCCCGGGCCATCTGGCGGATCATCTTCTGGTTTTCATTGAGTTGCATCGCGATCTCCTGCGGGGCAAGCCGGGACGGAAGCTGACCGGACGGCCGGACGGCCGGACGGCCGGACGACGCCGGACCGCTGCGAACGCGGCCGGGGGCAGCTTCGGAAACGTCCCGTGCACGTTACAGGAATAACATGGGGATGGGAAGAAAAAACCCGGAAAAGCCCTTCACGGCGGGGGATTTGGCTGCCTCCGGCCCCTCCCGGAAGATACGGAAAAAAGGACGGGTCTGGACTCCATTCCCGGCCCGTCCCCGGCGGGAGGAGCGGCCCGGCGCCGCGGCGCCGGGCCCCCGCCTCGATCCGGATCAGTCGGTCAGACGGATCCCCGCGCGGCCCGTTGAGGGGGTGATCCTGCCGGGAAGGTTCACAGGAATTCCGCCTTGATGCTGCCGAATGACCGGCCGCTGTCGGGCACGAGGGTCCGGCAGTAGTTGGGCTCGCCCGGCGTGGGCTCGCAACCGGTGCCCGGAGGCGTCATGCTCCCGGTGTAGGGGAACAGGGCGTCGTAGAGGATCCACTCGGTCCGTTCCTCGTTCCAGCCCGTGCTGCGGTCGTCGTCGGCCACGTGGTCCCCGAACGTCACGGTGTCGAGGATCTCGAGATCATGGCCCCCGTCCCCGGGATAGCTGTGGAGCAGGTAGACGGTATCCCCGCCGTTGTTGAGGCTGAAGCCACCCGTCGTGACCCCCACCTCCAGCTGCCAGGCCACCGCGTCCGACCCGTAGAAGACCCTCGCCTCCCCCGGATCCAGGACGCCCGACAGGTGCAGGCGCGGGGAATCGGCCGACTCGTCCTGAAGCCAGTAGTCCCCGAGGTCCACCGGTCCGGTCCCCAGGTTGATCACCTCGATCCATTCGTCGCCCTTGAAATCCACGATGCCGTCGCCGTCCCAGTCGCTCCCCGGATCCGCCAGGATCTCGTTGAGATGGATCTGGGACGCCGCCTGGCCGGCAGCGGCGGTCATGAGCCCCAGGACCAGGACGGCGACGCCCCGCCAGCGTTGGAATCCGTTCATGGTGCACTCCGCATCCGGGAGGAGGTTGCCGCGGGCCCGCGGACTGCGGGCTCGAGATGCCGCCCCGGAGCCAGAAGCACGCCAGCGGAGTTCCGTGGCAGGGACCTCTCTCCCGGCCCGGATTCCGGCCCTGACTCGGCCGGACATCCGGTCGGGCGCCTCTCGAAGCGTTCCTCCGGCGTTCCGGCCACCGGCCGACCGCCAATCCCGGTTGACGCCCATCGGTGTCCCGGTGCGTAAAGGATTCGCAGCCAAGACCCGTGACAGGAACCGCGGACTTGGCCTACAATGGCCCGGTGCCCCACCCCTGGCATCCATCCGGGAAAGGACGGACTCATGACCTTCCGCATCGGCGTCATCGGAGCCGGGACCCACGGCGCCCGCTACCTGCGGCATGCCCTGGCCGACGTTCCGGGCCTGACCGCGACCGCCCTTTGCCGGCGGGACCCCGAGGCGGGCGCGAAGCTCGCCGGGGAACTGGGCCTGCGGTTCCACCGCGACCCCCTGGCCCTCATCGCCGACCGGGAGGTCGACGGGGTCGTCATCGCCACCCCGCCTGCCAGCCACGGTCATCTTGCCGAGGCCGTGCTCGGGGCCGGCAAGCCCTTGCTGCTGGAAAAACCCCTGACCGCCACCCTGCAGGAAGCCGAGCACCTGGAGGATCTCGACGCCAGGTCGGCCACGCCCCTGTTCCTGGCCCAGACCCTGCGGTGGAATCCCGTGATCAAGACCGTGAAGGACATGTGGCCCCTGCTGGGCAAGGTCCACCTGATCCGCCTGGCCCAGCGGCTGGAGCCCACCACCCTCGCCTGGCAGCACGACCCGCACGATCCCACCGGGGGCTCCGTGCTGATCACCGGCGTGCACCTCATCGACACCGTCCGGTTTCTCACGGGGCGGGAATTCGCCTCGGTGACCGCCTGGACGGACCAGATCCTCAATCACGCCGTCGAGGACGCCTTCCTGGCCCGGGCGGTCCTCGGCGACGGCTGCTGGGTCAGCCTCGAGGTCAGCAAGTACACCCGGAGTCGGGCCTGCTGGCTCGAGGCCGTCGGGGAGGACGGGCAACTGATGGCGGACTATCTCAAGGGGGGCATCACCCTGCGTCAGGGCCCGGTCGAGGAGCGCAGCGACATTGCGGCCGCAGTCCCCACCCTGCCGCTGGTCCTCGGGGATTGGTTGAGAACCGTCCGCGACGGCGCTCCACCCCCGGTCACGGTCACCGACGGCGTGGCGGTCATGCAGGTGGTGGACGCATGCTACCGGTCCGCCCGGACCGGCAGGGCGGTGGACATCTGAAACGGCGCCTCACCAGGCCCAAAAGACGGCGCCCGCCGCGAGGCGGGCGCCGGCATGGGATGGCTGGGTCCGGCAAGCCTGCCCGGAAAAATCCCGCCCAGGCCTACTGAGCCAGGATCCTCTCGATCCCCCCGCGGGCGATCGGATGGTATCCCGCAGAATGGTCCGCGAAGGTCTCCACCGCCAGGGTCCGCGTCCGTTCGTTGCGGTGCAGGGCGTTGTAGAGCGGCTTGAGGTACTTCATGCGACCCACCTCCCCCAGGAATTCCCGGATACGCGGGAACGCGGGTTCATAGCCGCTGCCGGCGGCGATGAGCAACCAGTTGCAGAGGATCTCGGCGTTGCGGGCGTTGGTCAGGTCGAAGGACTCGTCCAGCCACCGGCAATCGGCCTCGGGCATCTTGCGGGGCAGGGCCTGCAGGAAGATCTGCCAGTCCTCGGGCGACCACGAGCGCGCGGCGGCGGGGTCGGGCCGCTTGCCGTCCGCCCAGCCCGTGGCGAGGCCCTGCAGGTTCTCCAGCCTGGCCGAGGTGAACCGGGGAGCGTTGGCGGGCAGGCCGGCCTGGTAGACCCACTGCTTGGCCCCGACCTTTTCCGCTGCGCCGGGCAGTTCGGCCTCCAGGAACTCGAGGAACTGCTCGGTGGTGATGCTGGTGAAGCTGAAGTGCTCGATGTAACGCTTGATGAAGGCGGCGAAGCGATCGCTGCCCACGGCCTGCTCCAGCAGGCTGACCAGCAGGAACCCCTTCTCGTAGGGGACCAGGGAGTAGAACTCGTCGGGATCCTTGCCCTTGCCGTCGGTCTTGAGACGGGTGAACGGCGAATCGGGACCGAAGGTGCCGATGGCCTCGTTCAGGCCGTTGCGCCCGATGGCCGCGGCCAGGGACTTGGCCTCGGGCCCCTCCAGCTTCTCCAGGATGCAGCGCTCCGCCCAGACCGTGAAGCCCTCGTTCAGCCAGAAGTCGTCGATGGTGGCGTTGGTCACCAGGTTGCCGGTCCAGCTGTGCGCCAGCTCATGGGCGAGCACGTTGACCAGGGACCGGTCGCCCGCGAGCAGGGTCGGCGTCAGGAAGGTCAGGCGGGGATTCTCCATGCCCCCGTAGGGGAACGAGGACGGCATGACCAGGAAATCGAAGCGGTCCCACAGGTAGGGGCCGAAGACGTCCTCGGCCGCGGTCAGCATGGAATCCACCTCGGCGAATTCCCAGGCCGCCCGCTCCAGGGTCTCGGGCTCGGTGTAGACGCGCGAACGGGGCCCCAGATCCTTCGAGACGATGTTGCCCACCGCGAAGGCGAACAGGTAGCTGGGGATGGACTGGGGCATGGCGAACGTGAAGGTGCGGTGCCCCGCCCGGGTGGAAGGCACGGCTTCGCCCGGGGCCGCCGCCATCACCACGGTCAGATCCTCGGGGACGGTCACGGTGGCGTGGAACGTGAACCTTGCCAGGGGGGTGTCCTGGCACGGCAGGACGCTGCGCGCGTGGATGGCCTGGCACTGGCTGAAGAGGTAGGGATGGGTGCCGCCGTCGGTCTGCGCCGGCTCCAGCCACTGGAGAGCGCTGGCCTGCGGGCTGGTGGCGAAGTGGACGGTGGCCTGGACGGTCCCGGGAGGCAGCTGCAGCCTGAGCCGGGTTCCCATGACCGGGTCCGGGTCGGCCAGTTCGAAGGGGACGGCCTCGCCCCCCACGGTGGCCCCGGTGATCTCCAGGTCCCGCGTGTCCAGATCGAGCGGACCCCCGGCGGGGACGGCGAGCGTCAGGGTTGCGGCTCCCTCGATGCGGCGGCTGGCGAAGTCGATGAACAGGTCCAGGTCCTGGTGCGAAATGCGGCCCTGGTCGAGGTCGGCGTAACTGTGCGGATCGGGACGGCTCAATGGAGCACCTCCTGGTGACGGCGGGAGCCGCGTTCTCGGACGTCGGGACGAGACGGAATCGATGTCCGCCCATTGTCTCTCCAATCCGGACCGACCGCAACCCCGGTCTCGGGCTCCCTTCCTTCCGGCAGTGGCCAACCCGCCGGACATGCCCTATGATCGATCCATGCGGAATCCAGCCTTCAACCTGATCGGGGCGACCTTGGTCGCCCTGTTTGGAATCGGGTGCGCCGGTCAGGGCTCCCGGCTCCTGGTCGCCGATCCCCCCGTGGGCATCCGGGTTCAGGACCGGTACCCCCTCGACGGGGACCGGGGACCCGCCGCAGCCGGACCCTGGTCCGGTCCCCTGAGCGTCGCCGTCCCGGGCGAGGTCCACCCGGAGCGGGCCCCCCTGCCGGCGAACGACGCGGAGCGCCTGGTCTTCGCCCATCTGTACGAGAACCTGACCGTCATCGATTCCGAGGGCCTCGTCCGCCCCGCCCTGGCCGAACGCTGGTCGGATTTCGGCGGGGGCAAGGTCTGGGACATCACCCTGCGGACCGACGCCCGTTTCTGGGACGGTTCCCCGGTCACGGCCGCCTCGGTGGCCTCCGCCTGGACCGCCCTGGCCTTCAGGCTGCAGCAGACCCCGCACGCACCCACGCCCCTGGCCTTCCTGCCCACGGGCGCCCCCGGCCTGCGGATCCTGGACGACCGCTCCTTGAGGATCACCCTGCCCCAGCCCGTCCCCGACCTGCCGGCCGTGCTGGCCCATCCATCCCTGGCGGTCAGGGGCCGCAAAGCCGAGGGATGGACCTGGCCGCTGGGCAGCGGGCCGTGCAGGCCCGGGCAAGAGGAGGAAGGGCCGGTCCTCGAGCCGAACCCCCTGCATCCCTCGCCCCCGACCTGGAGCAGCCTGCGGATCCTGCCCGAGGGCGAGGCAGCCGACCTGGCGGTCACCCGGAAGCGGAACGTGCGCGACGAACTTTCCCGAGACCGCCGCATCCTGACCGGTCCCTGGAACCGCATGCAGGTGCTGATCTGTCCCCCCGCCAGGATGGGCTCCACCGCCGAGGACCGCCTGCGCTGGACCACCGGGTGGTCGGCCCGCGAACTGGTCCTCAGGAATCCCGTGGCCGTCTCCGGCGAGGCCTGGTCCTGGAGCTTCCAGGCGCCCGAGGGGCGGATCTGCCCCCTGGACCTCGTGCCGGTCCAGTCGTGGGACTGGCCGGATTTCGCCTGGCCGGAGCGCACGACGGCCCGCGACGAGGACCTGATCCTGTTTCCGGCGGAGGACCCGGAAGCCGCCTATCTCGCCGGCTCCATCGCCGAGTGGGCCGCCCGGCCCCTGCGCCCCGTGGATTCCAGCCCCGCCTGGGATCCCCTCCAGCCGACCCGCCCCCCCCGGGGCAACCTGGTGCCCCAGGCCCTCGGCCTGGAACGGTCCGTCTTCGAGGCGGCCCTCCAGTCGGGCAGGGCCGGGGCCTACATCCTGCCCCTGGACGACGTCTGGGGCTCCGCCTGCCGTCAGCTGGCCTCGGTGACCGCGAGGGCCGTCTGGCTCCAGGAGGAATCCCGCTCGCCCGACTACGCCTCCAGCCCCCTGCCCCAGGGGGCCAGGCCCGCCGATCCGACTCTGGACGCCGACGTCCCCTTCGCCGAGCAGTCCGCCCTGCGCCTGCAGAACGGGCGCGTCCTCCTGCCCCTGACGGTGAGCCGGATGGTGGTGGGCATGCGCAGGGAACTGGGCGGGCTGGTCTGGCGGCACGACGGTCTGCCCGACTTGACGGGGCTGGGCCGGACCTCGGGATCAGCGGGATATCAAAGCCCGTAAGATGTTTTTCACCAGGGGAGGAGATGCTCTTCCTTCCGACTTCGCAAGAACCCTTCCCGCCAGGAATTCCAGCAGCCCGGTCTTGCCGGACGCCAGCGAGGCGGCCTCGGCGGGATGGGCGGCGATCACCTCCCGGCACCAGGTCCGGATGCGGTCAGGATCCACGATCATCTCGAGGCCGAGATCACGCACCAGGGCCGGGGGATCGGCCTCCGGGTCGGCCCGCAGGGCCTCCAGGACCCCCTTGGCCGCCTTGCCGCTGATCCTCTCCGCGGCCAGCAGGCCCAGCAACGAGGCCAGCTTGCCGGCCGGGACCGGGCAGGGATCCGGGTCGATCCCCACCCCCTGCCAGAAGGCCAGGATCTCCGTCAGGACCCAGCGGGCGGCCAGGCGGGCCGCCTGGGCGGGTGAACCGACCCCGCCGGGTTCTCCAGCGAGGGCGCTCGCAACCGCCTCGAAATAGTCAGCCACGGCCGGTTCCCGGCCCAGGGCGGCGGCATCCGCCGCGGCCAGCCCCCACCGCTCCCGCCAGCGCCGCTCCCGGTCCAGGGGGGATTCGGGCAACCGGGCGGCCTGATCCGCGATCCAGGCCTGCTGCAGGACCACATCCGGGAGGTCCGGCTCCCGGAAGTAGCGGTAATCGGGCGATCCCTCCTTCACCCGCAAAAGGACGGTCCGCGCGGCCGCGGCATCCCAGGCCCGCGTTTCCCGCCGCATCGCGTCCAGCGAACCGATCCGCCGCGACAACCGGGCGATCTCGTGGTCCACGGCCCGCTGGATCGCCCCGGGGGAGTTGAGGTTCTTCAGTTCGGTCCACGCCCCGGCCCCGACGGCCCCCCCACGGCCCTCGCGGGCCACGAATCCCACGTTGGCATCGCAGCGCAGGCTCCCGCTCTCGAATGCCCCGTCGCACACCCCGAGGTGGACCATCAGCTGCCTCAGGCGCAACACCCAGGCCCGGGCGGCGGCTCCGTCATCCAGGTCCGGTTCGGTGACGATCTCGACCAGGGGGGCGCCCGCCCGGTTCAGGTCCACCCCGACCATCCCGGGGACCGGTCCGGCGGCCAGCCTCCCGGCATCCTCCTCGAGGTGGATCCGCCGGATGCGGACGCGCAGTTCGTCCCCGCCGTCCCCCCGGGGGATCGCGAAGAGGCCCCCCAGTCCCAGGGGCCGCTCGAGCTGGGTGATCTGGAAGTTGCGGGGCAGATCGGGGTAGAAATAGTGCTTGCGGTCGAACCGGCTGACGGGCTGGATGGCGCAGCCCAGAGCCAGCCCGAGCCGGACGGCCGGCTCCAGCACATCTTCATTGAACACCGGCAGGGTGCCTGGCAATCCCATGCAAACGGGACAGATGGCAGAATTATCCACGGCATCAGCCACGCTGGGGCAACCGCAGAACAGCTTGCGGCGGGTGACCAGGCGGGCGTGGATCTCCAGGCCCACCGAGGGCCGGAGGCCGCCGGCTTTCAACGATTCCACGGCGCCTCCTTTCGCTCCCTGAACCGGAATTCGGCCTCCAGGGCCTGGGCGGCCGCAAGCAGGGTGGCCTCGCTCCAGGGCGGGCCCACCAGCTGGACGCTCAAAGGCAGCCCCCTGTCATCGAGGCCCGTGGGGATGGTCACCGCGGGCAACCCGGCGAGGCTGGCGGGGACGGTGAAACGGTCCGTGGCGTACATCGCGGCCGGGTCGGCCAGCCGGCTGCCCAGGGGGAAGGCCCCGCCCGAGGCCGTCGGCAGGATCAGCAGGTCGCACCGCGAGAAACCCTCCGCGAAGGCGGCGATGAGCCGGCGGCGGGCGGCCTGGGCGCGGTCGTAGGTCCGGGCCCGGTACCCGGTCGACAGGACGTGGGTGCCCAGCAGGATGCGCCGCTTGACCTCGGGGCCGAATCCGGCGGACCGGACGGCGCGGACCATCCGCCCGAAGGAGCGGCCTCCTTCCGCCTGCCGGCCGCGCTGCCCGTAGAGGCTCCCGTCGAAGCGCGCCAGGTTGCTGGCGGCCTCGGCGAAGGCGAGGATGGTGTAGACCCCGACGTCCACCTCATCGATCAACGAATCCACATCTTTCATTTTACCAAAGACTTTGCCGGCGATTCCAAGACTTTGCGTGAAGTTGGCCGCCGCCGCGGGTTCCAGGGCCTGGGCCGGCCCGGGCCGGACCACTCCCACCCGCCACTGCCGGTCCGGGGGCCCGTCCGGGCACGGTGCGACGGGGACAACAGCGGTGGTGGCGTCGTGCGGATCCCGGCCGGCGATGGCCTGATAGACCAGGGCCGCGTCGCCGACGCTGCGGGCGAGGATGCCGACGGTGTCCAGGGATGAGGCGTAGGCGGTCAGACCGAACCGAGAGATCCGGCCGTAGGTGGGCTTGAAGCCGACCACCCCGCAGCAGTGGGCGGGAAGGCGCACGCTTCCCCCGGTGTCGCTGCCGAGGGCGAACCAGGCGAGGCCGGCCGCGACCGCCGCAGCCCCGCCCCCGCTCGACCCTCCCGGCGTACAGTCCGGGCGCCAGGGGTTGCGCACCGGGCCATGGCAGGAGAACTCGCAGGACGAGCCCATCCCGAACTCGTCCATGGCCGCCACGCCGAGGAAACCGCAACCCGCCGCCCGCAGGCGCCGCACGACGGTGGCGTCATAGGGGGACAGGTAGCCCTGGAGCAGCCGGCTTCCGCAATCGCATGGCCAGCCTTCGACGGCGAGGTTGGCCTTCACCGCGCAGGCGAATCCGGCCAGAGGCCCCGGGGGGCCGGAGCCAGGCAGGCCTGCGCCGTCCGGACCCGGGAAACCGGCGTGTCGAGCCTGCATCTCCGCCTTCGGGGCGAGCCAGGAGTAGGCGCCCCAGCGGGAGTTCTCCCGGCCTGCCGCCTCCCTCATGGCCCCGGTGGCCTCGTGCGGCGTGGACCCGCCGCGCCCGGACTCGGCCAGCATCCGGCCCATGGTCAGGTTCCGCCAGAGGGCCGTCACGATTCCTCCTCGGGCCGGGGATCGGGGGCCAGGAAGAACCCCGCGGCGCGCCGGGGCGCGTTGGCTTCGGCCGTCCGGGCAGACCATTCCACCTTTTCCGGGGACATTTCCGGGGCGGTTCCCCCTGCGGGCCCGGATCCGGCCGGCGCGGCCGGGCCATCCCCTGCGGGCAGAGCGGACCACAGGGCCGCAATCGCCCCCAGCTCCTGCTCCAGCCGGTCCATCTCCCCGGGGGTCAGGTCCAGGGCCGCCAGGTCCGCGAGTTCCTCGATGCGTCTGCGATCCATGATCCTCCCTTCGGGCCCCGGCGCGTCCTGCCGGGTGTATTGTCGAGGCTGGAGCCGCCCGGCTCAAGGACGATGTCCCGGCATTTGGCCGCGGGCCCGGAGCGTGGTAGATTCAGACTGGAAGCCGACCCGAAAGGACAGCCCATGCGCGACGGATTGGTGGCGGTCGCCACGTACCTCAATGAACTGGACGCCGCGGTGGCCAGGAACCGCCTGGATTCCCTCGGCGTGGCCGCGGTGGTGCAGGCCGACAACTGCGGGGGGATGCGGCCGCACCTGGATCTTATCCGTGGCGTGAAGCTCCTGGTGCACACCGACGACCGGGAGAAGGCCCTGGAGATCCTGGCGGACCTGGAAGCGGACGACTCCTCCCCGCCCTGGCTCTGTCCGGCCTGCGGCGAAGAGGTCGAGGGGAACTTCTCGGCCTGCTGGAACTGCGGCCAGGAACGCCCTTGAGATCCGCCTGCCCGGCTGCGGCGGCCCTGGGGTTCGGCCTGATCCTCCTGGTGTCCTCCACCGGCGGGCGGGCCCAGCCGGGCCCCTCGCCCGCCCACGGGTTCGCCCCCTGGGCCCTGGTCCCTCACGGCGACGGCGCCAAGGACGAGACGCCCCCGCCCCGGGCGGACGACCGCGGGTTCGACGTCGCGAGCTACGACCTGGAACTGGTGATCGACACCGAGGCGCGGCGGATTTCCGGACTGGTCGCCGTCGGCCTGAGCGCCCTGGAGTCCGGACTGCGCCGGATCACCCTGGATCTGGTCTCGGGCCTCGACTGCACCGCCGTCACCTCGGGCGCCGGGTCTCTGCCCTTCACCCACTACGGGGACAGCCTGGTCGTCACCCTGCCCACCCCCCTGGCCGAAGCCGGCCCCGAGACGCTGACCATCGCCTGGGAGGGCAGGCCCCTGCCCCACGGGTCGTTCGACGCCGGTTTCATGTGGCGCACCCACGACGGCGGCACTCCGGACGATCCCGCCGACGACCGGCCCATGGTGGCCACCATCGTGGAGCCCTGGAGCGCCCATTCCTGGTGGCCCTGCAAGGACCATCCCTCGGACAAGGCCCTGGTCAGCCTCGCGGCCACCGTCCCGGACGGCCTGACCCTGATCTCCAACGGGACGCTCGTCTCGACGACCGAGCCGGAACCGGGCCGGATCCGCTACGCCTGGCGCGAGGCCTATCCCATCGCCACCTACCTGGTCTCCATCGCCCTGACGGACTACGTGAGCTGGACGGAGGTTTGCGCCCCGGCCGGGAGTCCGCCGGTGGACCTGGAATTCCACGTCTTCCCGCAGGATCGGGAAAAGGCGGAGATCGACCTGGCGCCGACCTGCGCCATGCTGGAGATGATGACCGATCTGGCCGGCCCCTATCCCTTCGCGGGCGAGAAGTACGCCCAGGCCGAGATCAAGTGGATCGGGGCGATGGAGCATCAGACCGCCACGAGCATCAGCCAGTTCTTCATCACCGGGGATCGCCGCCACGAGACCATCGTGATCCACGGACTGGCCCATCAGTGGTACGGGGACAGCCTGACGCCCCGCAGATGGGCCGACATCTGGCTCAACGAGGGCTTCGCCCGCTATGCCGAGGCGCTGTGGATCGAGCGGGAGTACGGTGCGGGGGCCTACCGCGACTTCATGCACGACATCGGGATCAACCGGCATCCCGACCTGTTCGCCGGCGAGGGGATCCTCAGCGACCCGGCCCCCATCCTGCCCAACCTGCTGATCTACAACAAGGGCGCCTGGGTCCTGCACCTGCTGCGCGATCTGATCGGGGAGGAGGCGTTCTTCCGGTTTCTCCACGATTACGCCAACGACCCCATCCTGGTCCAGGGGAACGTGGACACCCCGGCGATGATCGCGGCCGCCGAATCCGCAGCCGGGAGGTCCC
>JAHJTW010000041.1 GCA_018829565.1 bacterium
CGCGCCCAGGTCGGCGGCCTGCAGGCCCGGGGCTGCGGGATTGCCGTCGAGGCAGGCGGTGCGCAGACCCATCCGGCGGGCGGTCCGGATCATGAAGATCTGATCGGTGCTGCCGCCGAGGACCAGCAGGGTCATTCCGACGGGGTCGTTCATGAGATCGGCATCATTCCGGTGATGCGTCCGGTTCAAGTGGAATGTGGGGCTCCCCGGATGAATGTCGGGCCCCCGATCAATCGCCGGAAAGGCTCTTGCTTCTTGAATCCTGTTTCTTGTCGATGCGGAAAAGTTCGGATCGATACACGACGTGGGCCAAGGTCCTGTAAGGATGCGTTGCCGGGACGGCGCGTTCGCGTTTGACGGTCCTGATGCAACCCAGACCCGGGGCAAACGCCCTTTCCACGGAGTGTTCGATGTACGCAGCCGTCGGTCTTCCCTCGGCGTCGAAAACCTGAAAGGTCCCTTCGGTCATGCCGACGCTTCTGGTCACCAGGCAGCCGGCGAATTCCCCGGCTGCCACCCGGATCAGCTGATCGGTTCCCACGATCGTGCACCGCGACCTGAAGTCCTTCACCTCGTCGTCCTGGGCGAGCAGGAAAATCTCAGTCGAGGTGTTTTGCCATTCCTCCCCTTCCTCGAGGGGCCTGCGGAGGACGATCTCACCCCCGTCGTCGAAAATGGTCGGCTCGTTCTGGTCCTCCATCTGAAAGCCGACGACCCTGATCAGGTCATCATCGACGACCTGGAACCATCTGCTTTCGACTCGATACTTCTCGCCTGCCTGGACCACTTCGAGGCGTTCGTGCGTTTCCTGAACCTCGATGCCGTCGATCACAGCCAGACCGAGGAATTCCTGCGTGTATGAGATCTCCCGCACGACGACGGCGTCGTGGTACTTCTGAGTTCCCTTGAAGGTCAGGACCGTGCCGGGATCATCCGGCCAGAAACTGCGGGGGGACAGGAGCTCGAGACCCGGATCGGTTCCTGGCGCCGCCATGCCGGGTGCGAGAGCAAGAGCAATGGCCAACGCCGCAATTGTCATCGGTTTCCTCAATCCTCCGTCTCCGCTCGTTCAGACGACCATCGTGGCAACCGCCGTGATCCGTTCATGGTACTCGCGCACGACCTCCAGGGGGACGTTCTCGCCGTTCAGGTAAAGGCAGGTGTCGAACCCGAAGCTGCGGGTCTTGGCGAAGTCGAGGTTCAGGCGGTCCCAGTCCATGGGCTCGGAGACCAGGCCCCGTTCCAGGGCGAAATCCCAGTAGGGGGTGCCGGGGATGGGGGTGGTCAGGTAGAAACCTTCGATCTCCAGGCGGCCGGCGTTGCGCTCGATGAAGGCGGCGGTCTGCTCCAGATCCTCGCGGGTTTCGCCGGGGGTGCCGAGCATGAAGGCGGCGCTGATCCCGATGCCGAATCTCCGCCCCAGATCGATGCAGCGCTGGTGGTTCTCCACCGACGCCCACCGGCCCTTCATCAGCTTGAGCAGCCGGTCGCTGCCGGTTTCCGCCCCGAACCGGATGGTGTGGAAGCCCATCCTCTTCGCCGCGGCGAAGGTCTCCTCGTCGGCCAGGTTGCTGGTGATGAAACCGTGGAAGCTCATGCGGCCGAGCAGACCCTCGGCGTCCATCAGGCGGACGATCTCGTGGATCCGGCGACGGTCGGCGAAGAAAAGGTCGTCCTGCAGGCGGATGCTGGCGGCGTCGTACCGTTCCACCAGGTCGTGCAGGTCATCGACGAAGCGCCGGGCGGTGTGCAGGCGCAGCTTGCCCCAGTGCCGGCTCGAGGCGCAGTACCGGCACCTGTAGGCGCAGCCGCGCGAGCTGAACATCATGATGTTGCGGGCCCCGCGGGAGATGTTGCGAACCGGCCGGGGCAGCGTGTCCATGGGGATGGGCCGTGGGCGTTCATTGATCACCACACCGCTAAGCGGGTCGTGGTAACACAGGCCGGGGATGTTACGCAGAACCTGGGCGGGGAGGTTACCGAGTTCACGATAACGCCGCACCAGCGCCGCCATGGGCCACTCGCCTTCGCCGATCACCCCGGCGGTGAACTCGGGATCCAGCAGATGGGGCACCGCCGAGATGTGGTAGCCGCCCAGGACCACGGGGATGCCCAGCTCGTCGACCGCCCGCCGGGCCAGCCGCCGGGCCCCGTTGTAGCACTGGGTCACGCTGCTGATGGCCAGCAGGTCGGGTTTCCAGGAGAACACATCCTCGGGGGTGGCTGTTATACGGATCTCGATATCGGGCTCTTCCCGCTGCACCCAGGCCGCGATCGAACCCGCGCCCAGGGGAAACTGCCGGATGGGCATCTCGTCCTCGGGCAACGAGGCGATGAAGAACATCAGCTTCACGGCAGGACCGCTCCGCCGGCCACGCTGATGACCTGGCCCGTCACGTAGTTCTGGTCGTCGCCGGCGAGGAAGACCGCAGCGCTGGTGACGTCCTGCAGCTCGCCGGGCCGCTTCAGCAGGGTCAGGCCGACCACGGCCCGGCCGCCGGGGCCGCGCAGCTCGTCCCGGGTCAGGTCCGTCTCGATGATCCCCGGGGCGATGGCGTTGACCAGGATCCCCCACTCGGCACCGTAGCGCGCCACCGCGGCGGTCAGGCTGATCAGCCCGGCCTTGCTCACGGCGTAGTGCACGGTCTTGGGCCCGTGGTACTGGCCCGCCACCGAGGCGATGTTGATGATCCGGCCCCCGCCGACCTTCAGGTATTCCCATGCCTCCTGGCAGCAGATGAACGGGCCCTTCAGGTTGGTGTCCAGGACCCAGTCCCAGTCCTCGTCGGTGATCTCGTCGAAGGTGCAGACCTTGTTGACCCCGGCGTTGTTGACCAGGATGTCGATCCTGCCCATCCGATCGACGGCCACGGCCATCAGGCCGCGCACTTCCTTGCGCCGGGTCACGTCCGCCTGCAGGGCGATCGCCCGCCGGCCGCAGGCCTCGACCAGCCTGACGGTCTCCAGGGCGGCCCCGGAATCCGCCCGGTAGCAGACGACGACGTCGCAGCCCTCCTCGGCGAAGCGCAGGGCGATGGCCCGGCCGATGCCGCGGCTGGCCCCGGTGATCACGGCGACCTTGTCCTTCAATCGCATGGGTGGCTCCTAGTCGTTTCCGGTGGTCGAAAACAGGCCAAGGCAGGGCACGCCGGGGAAGCGGGTGGCCGCTGCGTCCTGGATGTCCTCGATCAGGGTCCGGTTGCTGACCCCGGCGAGGATCAGCCCGGGTTCCAGGTCGGCGATCTGCGAATCCCCGAGTATCCTTGCCCCCAGCAACGTCTTGCCCTGCTTCTGGGGATTGCGGTCGTAGACCAGCAGCCCCCCCTGGACGCCGTCGGGAACGTGCTCGAGCACGGTCAGCAGATCGGCGCCGGCGCCCCAGATCAGCAGCGGCCGGCCGGCCTTGTCCTGTTCTTGCAGGATGCGGACCAGCCTGCGGGCGGCCGTCTTGCCGCCCAGTTCCTGCCGCGCGAGCTGATCGGTGAACAGGGCCCCTCCCTCCAGGCCCGCCGCCGCGATCAGGCAGAGGCTGGGATAGCCGCCGACGGCCCGATCGCTCAGGTGGACGGTGCCCAGGCCGCGCTCGGCCAGGGCCGCGGTCAATCCTGCCCCGGTGAAGTGATGCAGGTGAACCGCGTGGATGTTCAATCCGGTGTGATGGCCGCCGGCCCGGGACAGGATCAGGCTCGAGGGAACCTCGAGCAGGAGCCAGCCCCGGTGGCCCACGATGCCGGCCAGGTGGTCCAGGAACAGGCTGGGATCAGGAACGTGCTCCAGGACGTGGCGGCAGATCACGAGGTCGAAGGACCCGGGCTCGATCACGTCGTCGTATTCCAGCTGCTCGAGGGTGCCGCGGACGATGGTCACCCCGGCGGTCTCCTCCGCGGTGTCGTACTGGTCGGATGGCTCCAGGCCCACCGCCTCGAGACCCCACTGCCGGGCGATCATCCCCAGCAGCACACCGTTGCCGCAGCCGACCTCCAGACACCGCCCGGCGCCGAGCCCGGTGACCGCCTGCAGCAGGTCCAGCCGATCGGCGTAGACGGCCTCCTTGTAGGCCGCCGCGCCGGGCACGTGCCGCTCCATGCCGATGGACTTGTAGTAGTTGTCCAGGACGAAGGCCGAGGGCAAGGGATGCTGGGAAACGGTCCCGCACCGGCGGCAGGCCTGGTACGTCGTCGTCCGGTAGGGGAGCGCTTCGGTGGGGACGGCGTAGTTCAGATCGGGCACGATCTGGGCTCCGACGGCCCGGCGGCCTCCGGCTCCACAGAGCGGGCAGGGGGGCGTTGCGCCGGCATGGTCGCTGTGCATCAGGTCTCCGCTTCGGGTTCGACGTCGCCGCCGAGGTTGGCCCGGACGCCCTTGGTCAACGCCAGCAGGGCGTACAGGGGGGTCCGCTTGCGCAGCTCGCGCACCCGTTCGCCCAGGTCGAACCGTTCCTCCGCCGTGGCCTCGAGCCGGCCGCGCATGAGGGAGGTCAGTGAATCGGGCGTCACGTCCCAGGGCCCGAGCCCCGCCTCGGTGCATCCGGCCTGCTCGAGGAAGCCGGTCACCTTGGGCAGGTAGCTGATGGCGCCGAACGGGGTGCCGGCGATGGCGCTGAACACCGCAGCGTGCAGCCGCACCGCCAGGGTGGCCCGGGCCGCGCCGTACAGGGCGATCAGGTCCAGGGGATGGTGGCGTTGCTCGATGACCCGGCACTGCACGCCGGCAGGAGCGGCGGCGGCCAGGCGCCGGGCCAGGATGCGGTCGTCGTCGGTCACGTAGGTGCTCTGGGGGATGAACAGGAACGCCGCTTCGTGCTTCATGGCCGCCATCATGCCCAGGATGCCGTCCTCCAGCCGCCGCTGGGCCTCCTGGCTGACCGGACGGGCCAGATCGCGCAGCCCCAGGGCGATCAGGGGCCGATCGGGCAGGGGCAACATCCCCTCCTGCGCGAAGACCTCGCGAGCCCGCAACGGTCCGGGACTCTCGGCGCCCAGGGTCGCATCGGGCAGCACGTGGATGTAGGGCATGCGGTCCCCAGGCTTGGACGGCCGGCCGCCCAGGAGGGAGCGGCACAGGCGCGCCGAATCGAGATCCCGCACCGTGATGACCGCCGCGGTCCGCAGCAGGCCCTCGGTGAGGTGCCGGCCCAGGGGAGTGCGCAGGGGCCCGACGCTCATGCCGTACAGCATGACCGGCTTGCGGGCCTGGCTGGCAAGCGATCCGTACAGGGCCATCAGGGGGATCGGCCCGCGCATGTCCCCGATGGTGATGTCGATCAGGGCGTTGCCCGCCCCCAGGACCAGCAGGTTGCACGCGGCGATCTCCCGCTTGATGCGTTCGAGGTGCGCCGGGTCGTCCCCCTCGTTGAATCCCAGGAACTTGCGGCCGCGGGCCTCCTCGGCGGTGTCGTATTCCAGGTTCTTGACCATGGCGACGCCGTAACGCTCCTCTTCCCACGGGTCCGGATGCCGGGACAGGACCCGGAACCTCAGGTCGGCGGTGGGCAGGAAGGTGCGCATGCTCTCCATCAGGCAGAGCAGGGGCAGGTCGTCGCCGGCGTTGCGGATGCCGTAGGCGCCGGCGCAGAGGATGGTCACGGGACGACGGGGCAAGGGCACCTCTTCGTTGGGTTCAGGCAGGGACGATACCACAGGCCCGCCGGATGAGTCAGCCGTCCTCTTGACGGATTCGCCCCCGCCCGACAGGATGGTCCCGGACACCTCATGACCGGATCAGGCATCCCGAAAGGTCGTCATGCCCGCCAAGCTGCACACCTGGAACGGCCACAGGGGCCCGGTGCTCGCCGAGCGCCACGGCGGCACCGTCATCGACTGCGCGGCCTGCGGCTACAAGCACGCCGTGCCCCTGCCCGACTCCGAGACGCTGAAGCGGTTCTACGCCGAGGAGTTCTTCGGCGGCTTCCACCAGGACTACATCGCGGGCCAGCGCAAGGATCTGCCCTGGTGGCGGCTGGAGTTCTCCGCCAAGTACCGCCTCCTCGCCGGCCTGCTGCCTCCCGGCCGCCGCCGCCTGATCGACGTGGGCTCGGGCGCGGGCTGGTTCCTCCAGTTCGGCGCCGAGCAGGGCTGGGACACCGTGGGGGTGGAGCCCTCCCAGGCGGCCTGCGCCCACGCCCGCGACGAGCTGGGCTGCACCGTCGTCGAGGGGTTCTTCGAGCCCCCGGCGATCGCGGGGCTCGATCCGGCCGACGTCGTCCACCTGAACAACGTGCTGGAGCACGTGCCCGATCCGGGGGCCTTCCTGGAAACCGCGCGCGGGGCCCTGTCCCCCGGGGGGCTCATCTGCATCACTGCGCCCAACGACTTCAATCCCCTGCAGGAGGCTCTGGTCGACCTGAGGGGCCACGAGCCGTGGTGGGTCGATCCCCGCGAGCACGTGAACTACTTCGACGGATCCTCGCTGGAGGCCCTGTTGCTGCGCCACGGCTTCGCAGCCCGCCGCCGGCTGGCCAGCTTCCCTCTGGAGCTGTTCGCCCTGATGGGCGAGGACTACCTGGCCGATCCCGACCTGGGCCGGGTCATCCACGGCCGGCGCAAGGCGCTGGAATTCGCCCTGCACGAGGCGGGCAAGGCCGACCTGCTGGCCGAGATGTACGGCAAGCTGGGGGAGCTGGGTCTGGGCCGCACGCTGACGGTGATCGGAGAGAAACTGGACTGATGACGGAGGAGACGACCATGCTCAGGCGAATCACCATCATGGCGGCCCTTTTCCTGGCTGTCTGCACCCCCTGCCGGGGGGAAGTCGTCCAATCGGTGAGGGTTCACCTGGCAGCCGCCCACGAGGCCTGGCGGCAGGCTGACATGGATGCAGCGGTCGCCGAGCTGAAGAAGGCCCTGGCCGCCGATTCCCAGGATGCAGACGCCCACGCCTGGATGGCCGAGGCTCTCAGGCGGCAGGGGAAATACGGGGATGCCCTGGCCGAGGCGCGGCTGGCCTTGGCCGTGGCCCCGGACCACGCCATGGCCCTGGCGGTCATGGGAGATCTCCTCAATCCCCAGTTCACAGGGGATGCGGACATCCAGGACCGGGACGAGTGCATCCGGCTGTACCGGGCGGCGCTGACGTCCGATCCCTACGACCCGCAGGGTCTCATGGGCTTGTGCGTCTGGGCGATCCGCATGGGGGACACGGTCACCGGGACGGCATGCCTGACCGCAATGACCGAGGCGGGCCTCTGGACCGATCCCCTCATGGCCCTGGCCCGCTGGATGCTGGATAGCGCGCCGCCCCGCGCCATCCTCCTGCTCAACGGCGACGCCGATTCGTTCCCCGTCTGGATCCTGCAGGACCAGGGAATCCGGCCGGACGTCCTGGCCTGCAACCTGAGCCTGCTGAACCTGGACGACTATCGAAGCCGCCTGGCCCTGGCGGGTCTGCCGGTGCCTCCGGACCATCTGCAACACCAGCGGAATCCCGACGGCGGCGTCCACACCATCGCCATGCAGGTCCTCGGGTACCTGGAACAGCGGGCCCGGGACGGCGCGCTCGACCGGCCCCTGGCCTACGCGACCACGGTCCACACCGGCAACCTGCCGGAGGGCCTGCCCCACCACAGCCACCTGCGCGGCGGAGTCTTCGTCTACGATCCCGAAGACAGGATCATGCTCATCGATCTGGAGGAGACGCGGCGTACCATGGCCATGGTTCCGCCTGAACTCATGGCGGGGGCATGGGTGTCCGCAAGGGAGAGGAGCCCGGTGCGGCTGAAGGGCAATCCCTACTTCAGGTTCAATCCCATGGTGGTGGCGGACAGGGGGTTCCAGAAGGCGACCATCATGAGGGACCGAAGCGCTGCGGACTGGTATCGGGATCTCTATATGGCATATCGGGAGAACCTCGGTTCTTTCAACGGGGATGCCCAGTTCAACGAAACCGATGCGGAGTACCAGGAATGGACCCGCTAGCCTCAAGGAGGGCCTGACGAGCCGGTTCTGTCGCCCCGGGGTCCCCCGGGGGACCTCAACCCCTGAATTCGGCCACCAATGACGGGTTTCGAGGCATTTTCGGCGCCGATCGCGGAACTCAATTGTCACGAAGATGTTATAATAAAAAACCGGCCGATTGCGCCACATATGGTATAATTTCTCAATCAACATTCGAATTGTTCTCATTCAGCCTTGATCCCTGGAGGGAGAATCATGCATCGCCTGCTCACGCTTGCCATCTGCCTCGGTTTCCTCGCCCTGCCTGTCCTGGCGGGCGCGTTCGAGGTCACCTGGGGCAGTTCCTGGGACAACGTCCCCCTGCAGACCGTCCTGGACAACGAATATGGGCCGGGCGCCATCGACGCCGCCACCGATTACGAGGGCTACCTCGCCGGCGACGCCGATCCAGCCTACTGGCTGGACGCCTCCATCGACGGCCTGATCATCCGTGAGATCGCCGGGTTCAGTCCGCGCAACACCCTGGGCTGGTACGCCGAGACTCTCAGCGGTCCTCCGGTCATCGACGGCATCGACGACGGCGTCGTGTTCGACGGTCCCATGGGCCAGGGCGCCACCGTGACCATCAACTTCCCCGGCGGCCTGACCCAGTTCGGCTTTTACCTGAATCCCAACGGGACCCAGGACGGCGGGGCCAACGCTCCGGAGCCCGAGCTGTTCTTCACCAACCGCTTCTACAACGACCTGGGCGCCGGCGGCGCGGGTTCCCCCCACGCCCCCTTCGACGGCGATCCCCAGTGCCTGGTGTACAACATCACTCACCTGAACGGTGGGATCCCGACCTTCGTGCTGGCCTGGGAGGACCTGGACTACGGCAGCGCGATCGCCCCCAGCTACGCCTGGGACAAGACCGACAACGATTTCCAGGACATCGTCGTGGAGATCCAGGCCCTGTCCCCGGTGCCGTCCGAGAGCGAGACCTGGGGCGGCGTGAAGGCCCTGTTCCGGGACTAGATCGCCTTCCGCCCCTGGCGTGCCTCCCCCTGTGAGGGTGTCCCCCGGGGGGCTCATCTACCGGCAAACGGCCTCCAATCACCAGATTGGAGGCCGTTTTCGTGCCAGGCGTCGATCAACGCCCCGTCAGATTTCCCGGTCCAGGTATCCCGAGTAGTCCTTGATCTGGGGATCGTAGTCTTCGTCGATCAGCGGGCTGGAGATCAGGAAGTCGGCCGTGGAGCGGTTGCAGCCCACGGGGATGTTGTAGAGGACGGAGATGCGCAGCAGCGCCTTGACGTCCACGTCGTGGGGCTGGGGTTCCATGGGATCCCAGAAGAAGATCAGGATGTCGATCCTGCCCTCGGCGATCATGGCGCCCAGCTGCTGGTCCCCGCCGAGCGGCCCCGAGCGCAGCTTGATGATGTTCTTGGGCAGGCGGGCGGGGGGCAGCCCGTGGCCGTCCTCGTCCAGCACCTGCTCGATCATGCGGCCGGTGGTGCCGGTGCAGACCAGGTCGTGGCCGTACAGCTTGCCGGCGTTGTACCGCACCCAGGAGGCCAGGTCCTGCTTGCGGTTGTCGTGGGCCACCAGGGCGATGGTCTTGGTCTTCTTCATCGGTCGTCCACCTCGGGCTGGGGCGGGGCGGGCCAAGGAAAGAGCCGCCCGCAGGTTCCTGCAGGCGGCATCCTAGCCTTTGACGGGGAACTCGTCCACTCCCGGATCCGGTCAAGCCCCCAACCTGGATTCCAGTTCCAGGGCGGACCCGACCCGGCTGCACCCGACCTGGCTGCACCCGACCCGGCTACGGACTTCCCGTGCACCGGACCATGCGTTAAAATGGTCCCCCCGATCATCAGGAGCAGGATGCGCATGGGCCTCTTCGACCGCTTCCGCCGCCATTCCCGATCCCCGCGCTGCCCGGTCACCC
>JAHJTW010000042.1 GCA_018829565.1 bacterium
TCCTTCCAGGAGACGACCCGTGTGCTGACCGAGGCCGCCACCCGCAGCAAGCGCGACGAGCTGCGGAGCCTCAAGGAGAACGTGATCATGGGTCACCTCATCTCCGCAGGCACCGGCATGCCGGAGTTCAAGCACCTGGCCGTGGAGGAACCCGCCGAGGAGGACAACCTCATCCTCAAGGGCATCGAGGAACATGAGCTGGCCCAGGCCATGGCCGAGATCGAGATCGAGGAAGAGGAGTTCGACGAGGAAGCCGAAGCTGCGGCCGAGGAATGATCCGCATTCCGCGATGACATCGGAGAAGGGCGGCCGCCGGGTGGCGGCCGCCCTTGCTTAAAGCAGGGAAATCCCACTTTTTCGATTGAGCATCCTCTTATTTCCCCGGAGCTTTGTCTTGGCTCAAGCCGGGGGTTGCCCGATACTGGGATGGGAGATCGACCCCAACCCGGAGGTATCGCGGTGGATGTCGTCCTGCTGTCCCGGATCCAGTTCGCCGTCACCATCGGATTCCACTACATCTACCCCCCCCTGAGCATCGGACTGGGCCTGGTCCTGGTCCTGATGGAGGGGTTGTACCTGAAGACGGGTCGGGCGATCTACCACCAGATGACCCGGTTCTGGGTGCGCATCTTCGGGCTGATCTTCGCCATGGGGGTCGCCACGGGGATCGTCATGGAGTTCGAGTTCGGGACCAACTGGGCGGCCTACTCGCGTTTCGTGGGCGACATCTTCGGCAGCCCGCTGGCCGCCGAGGGCATCTTCGCCTTCTTCCTGGAATCGGGGTTCCTGGCGATCCTGCTGTTCGGCTGGGATCGCGTGAGTCCCCGCATGCACTTCCTGTCCACCGTTCTGGTCTGTCTGGGCGCCCATTTCAGCGCGGTGTGGATCATCGTGGCCAACAGCTGGATGCAAACGCCGACGGCCTACCGCATCGTCGAGACGGCGGTGGGCAGGCGGGCCGAGATCACCGACTTCTGGGGCGCCGTCCTCAATCCCTCCACCCTGGACCGGCTCAGCCACACCATCATGGGAGCCTGGCAGGCCGGGGCCTTCTTCGTGATCTCCGTCGGGGCGTTCTATCTGCTGCGCCGCCGCCACGAGGAGTTCGCCCGCAGGTCCATCGGCATCGCCCTGGGGGTGGCCATGGTCGCCTCCCTGGGCCAGCTGGCGACCGGCCATTCCAGCGCGGTGACCATGGCCGAGCACCAGCCGGCCAAGCTGGCCGCCTTCGAGGGACATTATTTCACCGGAGACCACGCTCCTCTGACCCTGATGGGCTGGGTGGACGAGGACGGCGAGCGGGTGATCGGCCCGAAGATCCCCGGCCTGCTCAGCTGGCTGGTGGGCGGCTCGACCGCCACGGTGGTCAAGGGGCTGGAGGAATTCCCCGCGGACGAACGGCCGCCCGTCCAGGCCACCTTCCAGTTCTATCATCTGATGGTGGCCATCGGCATGGCGCTGATCCTGCTGTCCTGGGGCGGGGGAGTGCTGGCCTGGCGGGGGATCCTGTTCCGCAGCCGCCCCCTGCTGTGGGTGATGGTCTTCTCGGTGCTGCTGCCCCAGCTGTCCAACCAGCTCGGCTGGGCCGCCGCCGAGGTGGGACGCCAGCCCTGGATCGTCTACGGCCTGATGAGGACCGCCGACGGGGTCAGCGACACGGTGGGCGCCGGCAGCGTGGTGGCCTCCCTGGTCCTGTTCACCCTGATCTACGTGGGGCTGCTGGTGGTCTTCCTGGTCCTGCTGGACCAGAAGATCCGCAAGGGCCCGTTGCCCGAGGATCTGGGTCCCGCCCGGGAGGTGGAGTGATGGATGCCGCCATCTACAACGAGATCTGGTACGTCCTGGTGGGGATCCTCTTCACCGGCTACGCCATCCTCGACGGCTTCGACCTGGGGGTGGGCGGGCTCCATCTGTTGACGCGGACGGACACCGACCGCCGGATCCTGCTGAATTCCATCGGACCCTTCTGGGACGGCAACCAGGTCTGGCTGGTCACCGGGGGCGGGGCCCTGTTCGCCGCCTTTCCCCACGTCTACGCCACCGCCTTCAGCGGTTTCTACCTGGCCTTCATCCTGTTGCTTTTCACCCTGATCTTCCGCGGCGTGTCGATCCACGTGCGCAGCCTGCGGCCGGGAGGCCGCTGGCGGGGGTTCTGGGACTGGGCCTTCAGCCTGTCCAGCATCCTGGCGTCCCTGCTGATCGGCGTGGCCATGGGCAACGTGGCCTGGGGCGTTCCGATCGGTCCGGACTTCCGGTATTTCGGGAGCCTTCCGTCCCAGCTGCATCCCTACGCCCTGCTGACCGGTGTCACGGTGGTGGCGGCCTTCCTGATGCACGGCGCCATCTACCTGGTGATGAAGACCGAAGGGGATCTCAACGAGCGGGTCCGCGAGTGGGTGCGGCCGGCGATCATCTTCTTCGTGATCATGTACGCGGTGACCACCCTGGCCACCCTGCTCTACCTGCCGCAGATGGTGGATCCTTTCCGTCGCAACCCGGCCCTCTTCCTGGTGCCGGTGGGGACGGTGCTGGCCATCGCCAACATTCCCCGGGAAGTCCACCGGGGACGGGAACTGGCCGCCTTCCTTTCCTCGAGCGCCGCCATCGCGCTGCTGCTGGGGCTGTTCGGCATCGGGATGTTCCCCGAGTTCATCCACGCCCGGCCCGACCCGACCCTGAGCATGACCGCCTACAACGCCGCCAGCAGCACCCTGACCCTCAAGACCATGCTGGTGCTCGCGGGCATCGGCCTCCCCCTGGTCCTGGGCTACACCGTCCACATCTACCGGGTGTTCCGGGGCAAGGTGAAGCTGGACGGGATGTCCTATTGAGGACGGGGCGCACCCCTTGAAAAAGTGGTGCGCCCCTGCCCATCCTCCCCTTATCCTCCCGGGGTGATCCCGAACCCATCTCAGGGGGAGATTCCCGACTTGAAGCGCATCATCGAATCGTACGGGCTGTTGCTGGCCCTCATCCTGCTCACCTACGCCCCGGTCCTGCACACCTGGTGGTTCCACGACGACTGGGTGTTCCTGGCCAATGCTGCGGGGCTCGAGGCGCGGCCGAACCCCCTGGTCCGCTGGTTCAGCTACCAGGCGTACTGGAAGGTCTTCTGGCCGATCTTCGGCCTCCATACCTGGGCCTGGGGACTGACCCGGCTGGGGCTCCTGTTCGGGTCCGCAGTCCTGGTGGGCCGGGTCGGCCGGCTGGTGGGTCAGAAACGAACCGAGGCCGCCCTGGCCGCCCTGGTGCTGGCCGCCAGTCCGGTGGCCTTCGAGAGCATGTACTGGGGGACGGGAGCCGTCGAACTGCTCTGGGTGTTCTTCACCCTGTGGAGCGCCGAGCGCTGGATGCGCAGAGGCGCCCGGAACCGCTGGCTCGCCCTTGTCTTGGCTGCAGTTGCCATCCTCTGCAAGGAGATCGCGGTCTTCCTGGTCCCCCTGTTCGCCTGGGACCTGCGTCGGCAGGGGATCAGGCGTCCCGGTCCGTGGGCCGCCGTCGGGGGGCTGGCGGTTCTGGGAGCGGCTGCGGTGTGGCTGATCTTCCGCGACGTCCAGGGCACCGGTGACTACGCCCTGTCCCTTGCGCAACTGCCCCGGGTCTTCCTGGTCTGCGGATTCTGGCTGATCGCTCCGGCATCCCATCTGGGTTCGGTGGCGGAGGTCTCCGGGCTGGGCATCGCCCTCGGGGCCGGGGTCTGGTCCCTGTGGGGGCTGATGGCCTACCACCGCCTGCAGCTGGACAACCCCTGGCCCCTGGTCCTGCTGGTCGCCGCGGTGATGATGGTGCTGCCGGTGGCCATCCTGGGCGACCATGCCGTTCCCCGCTACCTGCTCGGGCCGCAGGCGGCCTTCGCCCTGTTCCTCCTGAGCTTCCTGCGCCCGGCCAAGCTGAGGGAGTCCTTCAGGGTGGTGCTGATGGCCGCCCTGGTCCTCACCGTCCTGGCCATGACCACGGTCTCTTACCAGCAGGAGGCCCGCTGGCCCAGCGGCCGGGCCCGGCATCGCCTGGTGTTCAAGGAGGAGGTATCCCGGGCGGCTTACGAGCGTTTGCGGACCCTGGATCCGCCCCCCGGGGGGCTCCTGGCCCTGAGGCCGGCGGCGGGGACCGACCAGGGCCAGGTGGCGGTCCTGAAGGATGCGGTCGGGGGCAGTGCGGGGATCAGGCTGATGGTGGGCCGGGACGTCCAGGTGGTGTGGCTGGAGGCGGGGCAGCCGGTCACCCCTGGCGCTGTGGCGCTGGACTTGGTCGGGGCGAACCTGGTGCCTACCGGGCCCGGTGACTGAGTCTCGGTTTTGCGCAAAAGGGTGACAATCTCTTTTATTGAATTTTTACTATCAAAAAAACCCCGATCCTGGTAAAGTCCGACCACGGCCAAGAATGCCAGGCCCAATCGCCCGCCAATTTTCAGCTACGACCACCGGGGCTCCACCGTCCCTGTCAACTTCGGTATTGTCAGCTCAAGGTTTCGAAAGATAAAAGGAGGGATTCCATGAGGGGTGCTCGCCTGCTTTTCGCCGTCGCCATGGTGAGCTTTTTCGTGCTTGCCGGCCATCCCGCCTCGGCGGTTCCCGCCGATCCCCAGAGGATCTTCGACCTTCAACAACCTGACGGTCAGCCCTTCTCCGCCCGGCTCATCGGGGACGAGACCATCCACTGGTACGAGACCGAGGATGGGTACACCATCCTGAGGGACGCCCAGGGTTTCTGGTTGTACGCGGTCCAGGATCCCGGTGGCAGTCTCGTCCGGTCCGATCGGGTGGTGGGGGTGGACGCTCCGGTCTCGGACCGGCATCTGCGGCCAGACGAAGACCAGATCGCCAGGATGGCTGCCAAGGCCGCTTCGCCTGCGACTCGGCTGGGGCCGGTGTCCACGGACGCCATCACCGGAACCCAGGATGTCGTGATCATCCTGGTGGAATTCGCGGACACCGGGGCGGACGAGGGCTCGGACGGCGACCATGATGCCGCCTACTTCGGCAGTTCGGCAGACGGTCTGGTCCTCGGTTCCAGCGGTGGCAACCTTGCCGACTGGCTGGACGAGGTCTCCTACGGCCAGCTGGCCCTGGGTGGCATCGTGGCCAACAACCGGTGGCACCGCAGCGACAGGTCCGAGATTTTCTTCGGCGGGGATTGCGACCCCGGCTTGCCCTGCGAACCGCCGTACGACGTGCCCACCGTGACGGACAACTGCAACGCCTGCATCCCCGACCTGGCGCGCAATGCCGTGCAGATGGCGGACACCACGGGATTCGACTTCTCGGCCTTCGACGGGGACAGCGACGGGGTTGTCGACCACGTCATCATCGTCCATGCAGGCCACAACCAGGCCTCGCTGGGAGGAGCGGTGGACGACATCTGGTCACACTGGGGCGTGATCCCCGGAGGTGGCGAATCGGTGGACGGGGTTGTCGTCGAGAACTACATGATGATCTCCGAGCACGACGCCATGAGCGTGCTGGCCCACGAGTTCATGCACGATCTGGGCGCTCCCGACCTCTACGACTACGACGCGGACAGCGACCCGGTGGGCCGCTGGTGCGTGATGGGCGAACTGGTGGAAGGTCCGCGGCCCGTCCATCCCTGCGGGCTGCTGAAGGTCGACATCGACGGCGACTTCACCAACGGGATGACGGGCTGGCTGACGCCGGTCCCCCTGATCACCGAGGGCACCTACACGGTCAATCGCCTCGACCAGACGGCTACCGATGCAGTATACATCACAGATCCGGCCTTCTCCGGGCAGGAATACTTCCTGGTGGAGAACCGGTCCCGGGCGGGCTACTACGACTACTCGCTGCCCGAAGCGGGCCTGATCATCACCCATGTGGACATGGCGATGCCCGACGGAGGCGGCCGGTTCAACGACGGCACGCCGTCGAACACCTACCACGGGGCCTGGATCGAGCGTCCTTTGAATCTCACTTCGGCAGACGGTGCGGCCTTTTCGGCCGATGACGGGGAACATCAGTTCACACCGACGACGATCCCAAACACCAACGCCAACGGAAACGTCGGAACGGGGGATGTGTTCTGGGGGATCACCGCAGAGGCCAGTGCAATGGACTTCCAGTACCGGGCGGGGCCGACCGTGGTCAGCGGAATAACGAGCGGGTATACCGAGTGGACGGTGGATCATTCGCCCTACGTGGTGAACGCCGACCTGACCGTCGCGGACGGGGATACGCTTTGGATCGAGCCGGGGGTGGTGGTGAAGTTCAGCGGGACGAGCACATCCCTGCTCGTTAACGGAACCTTGATTGCCGCTGGCACAGAGACCGATGGAATCGTTTTCACTTCATATGCCGACGACGATTACGGCGGAGACACCAACGGAAACGGGCCGAGTATCGGAAGTCCGGGGCAGTGGGAACTCATCGACTTCAACGGTGCCGATGCGGGGTGCTCCTTGGGGCATTGCAAGATCCGATTCGGAGGCGATCAATATTCCGGAGGCACCGACAGTTACAGTCAATTCTGGTCTTCCATCCTAGTGCGGGGCGCCAGTTTCCTGACGATGTCCAACAGCGTGGTGGAGAGGACAATAACCGGGTCGACTCATTATTCCTATTACATGCCGACGGCGATCTACTCGGCAGCCGACTGCAGCCTGGAAATGAGCGACTGCACGGTGAGCGATAACGGGCACCGCGGGGTGACTGCAAGCGGCAACCTGGTCCTGCAGAACTGTCGGATTCTTCGCAACGGTTTGGAGGGAGTCCTCAGTTACGGGGCAAACAATGAGATCCGGAACTGCAGGATAGAGGACAATCTTGGGTCGGGCCTATTTGTTCCCGGAATGGGGGCGACAGTCGTGGCGGACACTGTTTCCGGCAACGGCAACTGGGGTATCTACCTGCCGACCTCTCCGGTGGCGTATTTCGACAACGTGGTGACCGACAACGCAGGCCCCGGCCTCGGCATCCCGGCCCCGCTGGTTACCAACGCCTGGCTAGGGTCCGGAGTGATGAACGGAAACGGTCGGAGCGACGCCATCTGGGTCTATTCCGGCACGATCACCGCCACCTCTACCTGGATCGACGAACACCCGTATGTGATCGGCGGCGACGTCGCCATCGCCGACGGCGTGACCCTGTCCCTGGAACCTGGGACGGTCGTCAAGTTCGATGGTGTCTCGAATTCCCTTTCGGTCAATGGAACCCTGATCGCCAACGGGACCGTGTCCGATAATATCGTTTTCACCTCGGTGGCCGACGACGATTACGGCGGCGACACCAACGGTAACGGGCCGAGCTCAGGGAGTCCGGGGCAGTGGGAACTCATCGACTTCAACGGGGCCGATGCGGGGTGCTCTTTTGCACATTGCCGGATCCGCTTCGGAGGAAATGATTTTGCTCCAAGCCCATATGTGGACGGTTACCGTGTTTTCTGGTCTTCCATTCTTGTTCGAGGCACCGGTTCCTTGACAATGTCCGACACTGTGGTGGAGAGGACAAGTACCGGGTCGACCTACTATTCCTATTACATGCCGACGGCGATCTACTCCGCGTCCGATTGCGCCCTTGAGATGAGCGACTGCACAGTGAGCGACAATGGGCACCGCGGTGTGACTGCAAGGGGCAGCCTTGTCATGCGAGGTTGCCGATTTCTGCGCAACGGGCTGGAGGGAGTTCTCAGTTATGGCGGAGGCAGCGATATCCGCAACTGCCTGGCAGCTGACAACGGCGACGACGGATTGAACCTGCAAGGGGCTTCGGCAGTGGTCCTTACCGACACCCTGCTGAACAACGGCGATCATGGCCTGCTGTTGAACAACCTGCCGGCCGAGTTCCGCGACTGCATTGCCGGGGGCAACAACCGCTCGGCCTTCGTCCTGCCGACCTCGATCCTGACGGAGGCCTGGCACAGCGGCAACAGCGTCCAGGCCGGCGATGCCATCGGGGTCTGGGGTGGCGACATCCCTGCCGGAACGACCTGGATCGACGAGCATCCGGTCAACGTGTACGGAAACCTGATATTGCCGCATGACCACGACCTGACCCTGGAACCCGGGGCCATCCTCAAGTTTGACGGCACCTTCGGTCTGACGATCAACGGCACCCTGGTCGCCTCGGGCACGGAGGCCGACAACATTGTCTTCACATCATACAAGGACGACGACCGCGGCGGTGATACCAACGGCGACGGGGCGACCGCTCCCACCCGCGGCTCCTGGCGCAACCTGACCTTCACCGGCACGAACCCGGGGTGTTCGCTGCAGCATTGCCAGGTCCGCTTCGCCGGCTATGCGCATGAGTCGTACTACCGCGAAGCCGTGGTGGTGACCGCGACCGGCGAGCTGGTCATGACCGACACCGTCATCGAAGAAACCGGCGGCGGCTCCACCTATCCCTACGCCCTGCGCGTCGAGGCCGGGGCGGGCTTCCAGGTCCTCGATTCGACATTCCGCAACAACGCCGGCCACGGAGCGTGGATCGCCGAGCCTACCGCACTCTTGACCGGTTGTTCCGCGGATGACAATGGTCTTTATGGTTTCTTCGTGCACCCGGAATTGGCGGGCGAAGCGGCCTCGCTCAACACCAATGCCGGCAACAGCTGGGACGCCGTGGGCGTCATGGCCGGAAACGTTACCATCGACGACTCCTGGCCCAACACGACCAATTATGCGCCCACCGGCACGGTTACCATCGCCCCCGGCGCGACCGTGATCCTGGAAAAGGGCGCCACCCTGAAGTTCAACGGGGCCTATTCCCTCAACGTCAACGGCGGGCTCTACGCCCAGGGGGACCCGATCGAGAAGGTCGTCTTCACCTCCTTCAAGGACGACAACTACGGCGGCGACACCAACGACGACGGGGTCAACACCGTCCCGGCGGCAGGCGACTGGGGTGGGATCAACTTCGCCGGAGCCCATGCCGGCTCGCACCTGGGATGGACCGTGGTCGCCTACGGTGGCGGCGGCAGCGTTCCTGCGATCATGGTCGACAACGCGACCTTCAGCGGGCCCTTCACCGAGTGCATCGTGCGAAACAACCTGGGCCGGGGGGTGCAGGTCGGGACCAACGGCGAACTGGCCTTCAACAACTGCGACCTGTACGGCAACGGCTATGGTCTCGAGAACCTCAACCCGGCGGTGCAGGTCGATGCCCGCGGCAACTGGTGGGGGCACCCCAGCGGGCCCGCGGGGGCCGGACCGGGGACGGGCGACGCGGTCAGCAGCTACGTCCAGTACGAACCCTGGCTCAGCCGGTCCATCGACAACCCCTGGGTCGCCTTCACCTCGCCGAGCACTTCCGGCAACTACACCGACGTTCTGGTCTTCGATCTCGATGAGGACCCCCTGCTCGACGTGGTGGCCGGAACCGAGAGCAGCGGGCTGGAGATCTATCTGCGGACCGGTTTCGAGGAGTGGGCCCCTGCCCCCTCCCCGATCACCTCCGGGCAGGTCCTGAGCCTGGGCCGCGGCGACTTCAACGCCGACGGCCACATGGACCTTTTGGTCGGATTGCCGAACGGCCTGAGGGTCTTCGCCGGTGATGGGACTGCAGGATTCACCGAAGTCTCCGCGCCCCTGTCCGGACCCGGGGTCAACGACGCCAGGTTCGCCTTCGTGGATCACGATGGGAATCTGGACATCGTGGCCTGCTCGGCCGACAACGGCGGGGTCTGGGTGTTCTACGGCAATGGCGCCGGGTACTGGTCCACCGGACTTCGCCCCACGCTGGCCGGGACCTACAACAGGATCGCCCTTGCCGATCTGGACAACGACACGTGGTTGGACGTCGTCGCCACCAGCGCCGAGTATCTGGGCATCCACACCTGGTACGGGGCATCCGACAGCACCTGGACCGCGGGAGCCCCCCTGGTCCCCGGCAGCGCCTTCTTCGGCCTCGATGTGGGCGACGTCGACAAGGACGGCAACTACGACATCGCGGCCGGTTCCGACCAGTCCGCCATCGGCATCGTGCTCTACCTGGGCGACGGGGCCCGGGGCTGGACCTCCCTGGACGGTCCCACCACGACCGGCCGGTTCGGGGACATCGTCCTGGCCGATCTCAACAACGACCAGCGGCTGGATCTGGCCGCCTCCAACCTCTTCGAGGGCATCAACGTCTGGATCGGGACCAGCGCCCTGAAGTGGAACTACTGGTACCATCCCGCCAGCACGAACATCTTCAAGGCCATCGACGTCTACGACTTCACCCTCAACGGTTCCCTGGATCTGGCGGGGGCTTCCACCGTCCATGGTCTCGCCCTGTGGGACAACCTGACGCCGGGCCTCTTCCAGGAATACTACGCCCTGGATCCCCAGGACCTTGACTTCGGCCGGGTGGCCATCGGCAATTGCGCCCACGAGGACTTCACCCTGACCAACGCCACGGTGGACGACACGCTTCACAACGTGGTGGTCTACACGACCAACGAGGCCTTCGCGGTGGCGGCGACGGGCAAGGAGGTCGGTCCGTTCGACATGCTGCCCGGGGAGGAGATCGCCTTGAGGGTGACCTATTGTCCGGTGGCGCCGATTTCCGAGAACGAGGTCGTCATCGTCCACAGCACCCAGGCGGTGACCCACCTGCGGGTCAAGGGCGAGGGCGTGGACTTCATCGAACCCATCTGGTCGGTGGATCTCACGGTCGCCAATGCCCTGGGCGGCGAGGGCAACAGCCGGACCCTGGCCTTCGGGGCGGCCATCGGGGCCACCGACAGCCTGGACATCCAGAGCGGGGAGATCGGATTGCCTCCTCTGCCTCCGACCAACGTCTTTGACGCCCGCTTCCAGGTGCCTGGGACCGAAGGATCGCTGATCAACGTCCACGACTACTACAACATCACGGACGCCTTCACCTTCCAGTGGCAACCGGGTGACGGGGGGTACCCCGTGACGGTGACCTGGGATCCGGAGGCCCTGCCCTCGGGGACCTTCCTGATCGGTTTGACCGAAGGGACCGCCGTGGACATGGCGATGAACGCCGAGTACGTGGTTTCGGCGGGTCCCGACCAGCTGACCATCTGGACCACCGTCCTCAGTTCGCACACCTACGATCTGCACCAGGGGTGGCAGCTGGTTTCGCGGCCCATCGCTACGGGCACCGACTCGCTTGCCACTCTGTTCCCTGATGCGACCAGCGCCTTCAGGTTCGCCGGCAATTACCAGCAGACCGACCTGATCGCCACGGGCAAGGGCTACTGGCTCGACATGCCGGCTGCCGGCACCGTGGTCCACACCGGAGATCAGGTGCGGCACATCGATCTGTCCCTGCCGGCCGGTTGGAGCCTGGTGGGTGCGCCCTATGACACCTACCTGGTGGCGGACATCGCCCAGAGCCCTCCCGGTGTGATCCGTTCGGTCTATGGATTCGGCGTGGCGTATTACCTGGCCGGGCAGATGCTGCCGGGCCAGGGATTCTGGGTGGACATGGCCCAGGCGGGCACAATCACCATGGACATGGACGCTTTCAAATCGGCCGGAGGGCTTGACCTGGCTGCTGCTTCCCTTCCTGCGGCCTGGGATCTGCCCCTCCAGGTGCTGCCGGCGCGGGGCGAGCCCACAGGGGCCATCGCGATCTGTTGCGGCGCCGCGTCCGGAGCGGCCGATGGTCTGGATCCCGAACTGGGTGAACGAGCCTTGCCGCCCGCTCCTCCGGTCGGGATCTTTGACGTGCGGTTGGCCATACCCGGCGGTGTCGGAGTCCACCGGGACCTTCGGGATTCAGGGGCTGACCGTTTCTCCTACAATCTGACCTTCGGAGGAACGCAGGCCAGCTTCCCGGTTCGCCTGACCTGGGACAGCAGCCTGTTGCCGGCCGGATCCTCGGCCGTCCTTTCGGACGCCGCAGGGGGCCGCCTGCTCGAGCCGGTGGACATGCTGGTTGTCGACGAGGCGGTGATCAACGCGAACGCAGCTCTCGCCGGGGGCGTCGTCATCACCGTGTGCCTGGCCGGTGAACAGCCGGATCTGCCCCAGGTGCTGGCCTTGCACGGCAACGTGCCCAACCCCTTCAACCCGGTCACGACCATCAAGTATGACCTGCCGCAACCGTCTCGGGTCCGGCTCGAGGTGTTCGATGTGGCCGGGCGGCTGGTCCGCACTCTGGTGACCGGGCAGATGCCCGCGGGTCGCCATGAATCGGTCTGGGACGGGCGCAGCGATTCCGGGGCCGGAGTGGCTTCCGGCAGCTACTTCTACCGCCTGGATGCGGGCAGACAGGTGCTGACCCACAAGATGTTGCTCATCAAGTAGGAGGACATCATGGGACAGCACATACGAATAATCCTGACCACGGTGGCGCTGGCGGTCTTTCTGGCCGCCGGCTCCGCCGCCGAGCAGTGGACCACCTCCTTGGCGGTGGAGAATGGATGCGGGGAATCCATCTCCTTGTCCTACGGCATCCATCCCGACGGGACCGGGGGGCTGGATCCGGCCCTGGGGGAGGTGGGGCTGCCGCCCTGGCCTCCGACCGCCGTGTTCGAGGCCCGGTTCATCGTCGATGGGCTGGAGGGCCTGGCCCTGGACGTCCGGGACGACAGCCGCACCGCGCGCACCCACCGGATCCAGTGGCAGGCCGGGGGATGCGGCTATCCCGTGGTCCTGCGCTGGGACGCATCGGCCCTGCCGCCGGCGACCTTCACCATGCAGGACGGCTACACCGGGACCTTGATCCCTGCGTTCGACATGGCGCAGACCGACAGCCTGGTGATTCCGGCCGGCCAGTCCTACATCAAGCGGGTCGACATCACGGTTCTGCCGGGGGAACTGCCTCCCGGTCCTCCTGTGATCACCCCGGCGATCCCGGATCAATCCATCTTCGTGGGCCAGCGGTTCGCCGAGCTGGACCTGGATGACTTCGTCGATGACCCCGACGATCCGGACGAGGACCTGGACTGGATCCTCTCGGGCAGTGGCCCCCCCTGGGCCGCTCTCAGCCCTGACCGTATCCTGGAGGTCAATGCGCCGGAAGGTTGGACGGGCTCGGCGACCTTCACCCTGCGGGTCATCGACCCGGGAGGACTTCAGGACGAACAGGAGTTCAGGCTCGAGGTCCTGGCCCCCGGGCTGCCGTCGTGGACAATCGGTCTTACGGTGAACAACGCGGGTCTGGAAAGTGAGGCCCTTGGCGTGGGGATCCACAGGGACGCCGGCGAGGGAATCGACCAGGACCTGGGGGAGGTGGCCCTGCCACCCTGGCCCCCGGCATCGATCTTCGATGCCCGGTGCCTGTTGCCGGACGGGTTCACTCATTCCCGGCTGGATCTGAGGGGCAGCGTCTCCCAGACCATCCGGTTCCACATCGAGTGGCAGGCCGGAAGCGGCGGCTACCCCGTGACGGTGACCTGGCCCGCGGATCTGCCCCTGGGGGAATTCAGCATCCGGGACGAACTGGGAGGGGCCTTCCTCCCGGCCCTGGACATGCGGTCGGCCGGGTCCATGGTAGTGCCTGATTCCCTTTCCTTCATCGAGGGACTGGTGATCGAGGTGAATCCGGTCGTGGACACCACACCCCCGTTCGGCCCCGAGGGCCTGGACGTGAGCGGCTGGTCCCCCTGGGACTGGGTGACCCTGGACTGGTCGGCCTATCCCTGCACCGAAGAGAATTTTGCATACTATGAAATCCTCTTCGATACCGAGCTCTTCGCCGAGGGGGCCACCCATTCCTGGGACTGGTCCGAGGACGGATCCCTCTGCAACTGGGAGACGACGTCCACCACGGTTGCGCTCCCCGGTCCTGCTGACCGTTACGTCTTCCGTATCAGGGCCTGGGATGTCTTCGGCAACCCGGGCGCCCTCTCACGCTGGGGCATCATCGGGGATCTCTCGGGGGCGCCCCTGCCCCTGGAGACCGGACTCGCCGTTCGTGACGTATCCTGCGCTCCCAATCCGTTCAATCCGGTCACCGGAATCCGATTCACACTGGGAGATGATTCACAAGTTCTTGTGGATGTTTACGATGCGCGAGGCCGGTTGGTGCGCAGGCTCGGGGAAGGACTCATGCGGGCGGGGCCCCAGGTCCTGGCCTGGAATGGTCTCGGCGATGGGGGAACGCCAGTGCCCTCGGGTACCTACCTCTGCCGGATCGAAGCCGGAAGCCAGGTGGTCGTGCGAAAAATGACCCTCTTGAAGTAGGGTCCGTTCCTGCCCGGAGACCCGGCGCCGGTGGGCTTCCACCGGCAGCCGGGCCGGGATTCCAGGTGCTCCGGAGTCGGGGCCGGGAGGGAATCCCCGATGGCCTGGAAAAAAATTCCCCAAACCTTGACAAAGCCCCAGCCCCCGGTTATAGTTCCCCGTCCATGACCGCAGCCGCGAAGGCTGCTGTTGTTTTCTGCCGTACATCGCGAACTAACAAGTTCTTTGTTTTGCCCGGTTTAGGACATTTCCTGCCGGGCCCTGAGCGGGAGAACGACCTTGCCTACATTGAGCCAGCTGGTCCGCAAGGGCCGCAAGCCGATCACCGTCAAGAGCAAGTGCCCTGCCCTGCAGGCCTGTCCGCAGCGCAAGGGCGTCTGCACCCGCGTCTACACCCAGACGCCGAAGAAGCCCAACTCGGCGCTGCGGAAGATCGCGCGTGTCCGGCTGACCAACGGCATCGAGGTCACCGCCTACATCCCCGGCGAGGGTCACAACCTGCAGGAGCACAGCATCGTGCTCGTGCGTGGCGGCCGGGTCAAGGACCTGCCCGGCGTCCGGTACCACATCATCCGTGGCACCCAGGACGCTTCCGGCGTCGACGCCCGGCGCCAGGGCCGCTCCAAGTACGGGGCCAAGCGTCCCAAGAGCTAGAGTCGGCGGGCCAGGGAAGGCACGCCTGAAAATTCTGCGCCCGAGGGCGCCCAAGGAACTGGATTTTGATGGCCGGCGCTGCCGGCACGACGGCGGGTGAACCGCCCAGGAGTTGAAAGAGATGTCGCGTCGCAGGTCCCCCGAAAAGCGTAGTCTTCCGGCCGATCCCCGGCACGGTGATGTCATGGTGACCAAGTTCATCAACTACTGCATGAGGGACGGCAAGCGCAGCGTCTCCGAGAAGTCCTTCTACCGGGCCCTGGAGATCATCAAGGACAAGAGCGGCCAGGATGGCATCGACGTCTTCCGCGCCGCCCTGAACAACGTGAAGCCCAGTGTGGAAGTGAAGTCCCGGCGTATCGGCGGTGCGACCTACCAGGTCCCCGTCGAGGTCCGGGCCGAGCGGCGGACCCAGCTGGCCATGCGCTGGCTGATCGGTTTCGCCCGGAGTCGGCCGGAGCATACCTTTGCGGAACGCCTGGCCGCCGAATTCATGATGGCGAGCAAAAACGAAGGACCGTCTATCAAGAAGCGCGAAGACACTCACCGCATGGCTGAAGCGAACCGCGCGTTCGCCCACTGCCGCTGGTAAGGGTCCCTCTCGTTCGCCGACAAGCGCTCAGCAGCACACGGACGATGTGGACATTCGCATAGCCTGATCATGCCCCGCGAAAGGATTCGCGCGGGCTGGAGGCAAGGGAGACGCACTGCCCTTCAGGGGTCATGTGCGCTTTGTTCGGTTGGGTCCGGTTGTGACCCGCGCCTTCGGGCGCAGGTCGGCCGGTCCGCTGGGAGATGAGTCGTGGCCCGCGAGATCGCACTGCAGTCGGTTCGCAACATCGGGATCATGGCTCACATCGACGCCGGCAAGACCACCACGACCGAGCGGATCCTCTACTACACGGGGAGGGTCCACCGGCCGGGAGACGTGGACGACGGCGCGACCCAGATGGACTACATGGAGCAAGAGCGGGAACGGGGCATCACCATCATGTCCGCCGCCACGACCTGCTCCTGGAAAGGCCACTGGATCAACATCATCGACACCCCCGGGCACGTCGATTTCACCGCCGAGGTGGAGCGAAGCCTGAGGGTCCTCGATGGAGCGGTCGCGGTCTTCTGCGGCGTGGGCGGGGTGGAACCCCAGTCCGAAACCGTCTGGAGGCAGGCAGACCGCTACGGCGTCCCCCGGGTGGCGTTCATCAACAAGATGGACCGGATGGGAGCCGACTTCGGGCGGGCCGTGCAGAGCATGGTCGACCGCCTGGGGGCCCGGCCCCTGCCGCTGAACCTGCCCATCGGGGCGGAGGACGGCTTCAGGGGGGTCGTGGATCTGCTGGAGATGAGCGCACGGCTCTACCACGACGAGGACCTGGGCGCGACCTTCGACACGGTCGCCGTTCCCGAGGGGATGGCCGACGAAGTCGCAGCCGCCCGGGCCGAACTCGTCGAGCGGGTCGCCGAGGTGGACGAGGAGCTGATGGAGCTCTTCCTGGCCGAGCAGGAGCCGGACCTCGAGCAGCTCAAGGCCGGCATCCGGCGAGCGACCCTGGCCGGGGAACTGGTTCCGGTCTTCTGCGGATCCGCCCTGAAGAACAAGGGCGTGCAGAAGCTCCTGGACGGGATCGTGGAGTTCCTTCCCTCGCCGCTCGACCGGCCGGCCATCGCGGGCCGCGCCCTGGTCGACAAGTTGCCGGGGGAACGGACCGAGTCCCGGGCGCCCTCGGACGACGAGCCGTTCAGCGCCCTGGCCTTCAAGATCCTGGCCGACCCGTTCGCGGGCAGGCTGGCCTTTCTGCGGGTCTACAGCGGATCGCTGGAAGCCGGCAAGGTCGTCCTGAACGTGAACACGGGGAAGAAGGAGCGGATCCAGCGCCTGTTGCGCATTCACGCGGACAAGCGCGAGGATCTGAAGGAGACCCGGACCGGCGACATCGTCGCCGCGGTGGGGTTCAAGCAGATCCGCACGGGGGACACCCTGACGGATCTGGAAAGCCCCCTGGTCCTGGATGAAATGACCTTCGCCGAGCCGGTCATCTACATGGCCATCGAGCCGAAGACGAAGGCCGACCAGGACAAGATGGCCGACGCCCTGCAGGCCATGGCGGACGAGGATCCCTCCTTCCAGGTGCGGAAGGACCCGGACAGCGGACAGACGGTGGTCTGGGGCATGGGGGAGCTGCATCTGGAGATCGTCATCGACCGGATGCGCCGCGAGTACAAGGTCGCCTGCAACGTGGGGCGGCCGCAGGTGGCCTACCGGGAGACGATCACCCGGGAAGCGACGGTCCGCGGTGAGTTCGAGCGCGAACTCGCGGGCAAGTCGAACTTCGCCGCGGTGGAGCTGGTCATCGCTCCCGGCAAGTACGGGACGGGCGTGACCTTCGCGAACGAGGTCGGCCCCGGGGTGATCCCCGCGGATTTCGTCCCGTTCATCGAGAGTTCGGCCAAGCAGGCCTGCGAGACGGGAGTGCTGGCCGGATATCCCCTGGTCGATCTGTCCATCAGGTTGGTGGGCGGCAAGTGGGTCGACGGGGAGTCGACCGAGATGGGGTTCCGCAACGCCGCGACCAGCGCGATCTGGGACGGGGCGAAGCACGCGGACCCGGCCCTGCTGGAGCCCGTCATGGCGGTGGAGGTAACCGCGCCGGCGGAATTCCTCGGGGATGTGACCGGACACCTGAACTCCCGCCGCGGGAGGGTGACCGGGATGGAGCAGCGGGGTGGCGACCAGATCGTCCTCGCCGAGGTTCCCCTGGTCGAGATGTTCGGGTACGCCACGCAGCTCCGGTCGTTGACGCAGGGGCGCGGCGTGTTCTCGATGCAGCTGGCCAGGTACGAGAAGGTGCCGGAGAAGGTGGCCAGGGAGATCACGCGACTGTACGCAGGAACTTAAGCGAGGCGGAGAATTCCCCGGGGCCGGGACGACCCAGATCCGGGCAGGGGAGATCCAACTTTTCAGGAGGTAGCCAGCAATGGCGCGCGCAAAGTTTGAACGGACGAAGGATCACGTGAACGTCGGGACGATCGGCCACGTCGATCACGGCAAGACGACGTTGACAGCAGCGATCACCGAGATTCTGTCGAAGCGGGGTCTTGCGGACTACACTCCGTTCGACCA
>JAHJTW010000043.1 GCA_018829565.1 bacterium
CGCATCGCCCTGGCCAACAAGGAGTCCCTGGTGGTCGGCGGGGACCTGGTCCAGCGCGCGGCCGCCGCCTCGGGTGCGGAGATCCTGCCGGTGGATTCCGAGCACTCGGCCATCGCCCAGTGCCTGTCCGGCCGGAAGGACGAGGAGATCCGGCGCCTGATCCTCACCGCGAGCGGGGGGCCGTTCCGGACCCTGCCGGCCGCCGACCTCGCGAAGGTGACCAGGACCCAGGTCCTGGACCATCCGACCTGGAAGATGGGACCCAAGATCACGGTGGACTCGGCCAGCCTGATGAACAAGGGCCTGGAGGTCATCGAGGCCCATCACCTGTTCGGCCTGCCTTACGACGCCATCGACGTCGTCGTGCATCCGGGATCCATCGTGCACTCCCTGGTGGAATTCGTGGACGGGGCGGTGCTGGCCCAGCTGGGAACTCCGGACATGCGCGTGCCGTTGCAGTACGCCATCGGGGGCGAGCGCCACTGGCCGCTGGAGACCGCGGCGCTGGACCTGGTGACCGCGGGCCCCCTGCAGTTCGAACCCCCGGACCTCGATCGCTTCCCGTGCCTGCGCCTCGCCCGCGAGGCCGGGCGGGCGGGCGGGAGCGCTCCCATCGTCCTGAACGCCGCCAACGAGGTCGCCGTCGCCGCGCTTCTGGCGGACCGGCTGCAATTTGTGGATATTCCCGGGATCATCGCCGCCTGCCTGGAGGGGAGCGATCCCGGACCGGTCGCGGATCTCGAATCCGCGCTGGCCATCGACCACAGGACGCGGCGGGAAGCGGAAGCCCTGGTGGCCGCGCGCCGACCCTGAAGACCGAGAGGTTGTCTTGAGCAGTACCCTGCCGATCACCCTGCTGGCCTTCCTGATCACCCTGGGGCTCGTGGTCATCGTCCACGAGCTGGGCCATTTCCTGTTCTGCAAGATCTTCGGCGTCTACGTGAAGACCTTCTCCATCGGCATCGGCCCCAAGCTTGTGCGCAAGCGGTGGGGCGAGACCGAGTACGTCCTGTCGGCCATCCCCTTCGGCGGCTACGTCAAGATGGCCGGCGAGGGCATGATGGAGGAGATCCAGGACACCGGAACCTGGGAGGAGCGCAAGTACCCCCTGGGCACCGAGGAGGGCAACGCGGAGGCCGCGGGCATGGACGACCACATTCCGCCCGAACGGCACTTCCACTCCAAGCCGGCCTGGCAGCGCCTGCTGGTCTTCGTGGCCGGCCCCCTGTTCAACGTCATCCTGGCCTACGTCCTCTACACCGGGCTGGTGTGGTCGAGCGGTCTGACCACCGTTCCCTTCACCACCATCGGCGTGGTCAAGACCGATTCCCCGGCCGCGGTCGCCGGCTTCCGGATCGGCGACCGGATCACCGCCGTCAACGGCCAGGAGGTGGCCGACTGGGGCCGCCTCGAGGAACTGCTCCTGCCGCCGGAACTCCGCAAGCTGAAGGCGGTCCCCGAGGTGCGGGTGACCGTCGAGAGGGAGGGCGCGGCCCTGGACCTGGACCTGCAGCCGGCGTGGATCGATACGAGCGGGTTCTGGTCGGTGGGTCTGGAGCCCTGGAACACCACCGTGGGCCTGGTCCAGAAGCAGGGACCTGCCGACCGCCTCGGCCTTGAGCGGGGGGACGTGATCCTGGAGATCGACGGGGAGGAGGTCACGTCCTTCAGCGCCATCGTCCGGCTCATCCACGACCGGGCCGACCGGGAGGTCGAGGTCGTCTGGATGCGGGACGGTGCGATCATGCGCGGCATGGTCACCCCCGAACTCAAGGAGATCGCACCGGGGCAGTCCGTCGGCCGGGTCTTCATGGAGCCCTATTTCGGCTACGAGAAGGTGAGCTTCGCCCAGGCGTGCGTCCTGGGCTGGGACCGGACGGTGGGAACCATCCGGATCACCCTGCAGACCCTGGGGGATTTCGTCCGCCGCAAGCTGGGGCTCGATTCGGTCGGAGGGCCCCTGCGCATCGGTCAGGCCGCCGGCGAGATGTTGAGGTGGAGCTTCTCCCACCTCCTGTACTTCGTCGCCTTCTTCTCGATCAACCTTTTCCTGCTGAACCTGATGCCCATACCGGTCCTCGACGGGGGCCACGTCATGTTCCTGCTCCTGGAGGTGGTGCGGGGAGGCAAGCCGGTCCCGGAACGGTTGCAGGCCATCGCGACCCAGATGGGCCTGATCTTCCTGCTGCTGTTCATGACCTTCGTGGTCGTGCTGGACGTCTGGAAGGTGACCGGGCATTGACGGCGGCGGGCCGGCCGGCCCGGGTCAACCGTCCTCGCGCTCCGCGTCATCCTCCGGATCAGGCAGGGGCAGGGCGATCCGGTCGGCGCGGGGGGCTTCCATCAGGGAGTCCTCTTCGGCTTCGAGGATCCTCAGCAACAGGTCGTTGACCAGCACGGCCCGGTTGGGTTCCGCCGGCGCCAGCTCGAGGGTCCGTTCCAGGGAACTGTCTCCCCAGGCGGAGGCAAGGGAATCCAGGATGGCTTCCCCGAGGGGCTGGTCCACCAGCGCCACGGCTCTGGCCCGTTCCAGGACCACGACCCGCTGGACGTAGACCAGCTCGCCCGGGGTCAGATCGGCGACTCCCAGCCGGGGCTCCCCCCTCTCGCAACCGGCGGCCAGGATCACCGTGGCGGCCAGGAACGCCAAGCCCTTCTTGGCGCGCGGGAACACGTGGTCTAGAATGGCGTTTCGCTCACGCAGGAAGTACGGGGGCATGGCTTGCTCCTGTCGGCGACCAGCTCGAGACGGCCGCGGTCCGGTCCGCGGCTCGTCCAGTGGATGACACCGCAGATCCGGAACCGCTGCATCTTCCGGCGGATCCGGCCTGGCGGTGAAGGACGGTCCGTTTGACGAACAGGGACCCCCGGCGATTCTTTCCCGACCCGTGGACCCGCCTCCCGGCGGTTCTGGCGCTGCTCTGCGTCCTGCTGTCCTGGCTTCCCGCCGCGGCCGACGAGGAACTGGAGTTCGGACTCGAGACCCACCGGCTCGCCCGGATCGAGATCACGGGCAACACGACGTTCCCGGAAAAGGAACTCAAGGGACTGCTGCGGATCCAGGAGAGCACCTGGCGGCGCCCCCTGCACGTGGCCCGGTACCAGCCCCACCTGGTGGACGCCCAGCTGCGCATCCTGCAGACATTCTACCGGAACCAGGGGTTCCATCAAGCCGTGGTTTCCCTCGATTCGGTCACCACCGTCGAGGAAGAGGGCGACGTCCTCCACATCAGCGTCCAGGAAGGTCAACGGACCATCATCGCGAGGGTGTCCTTCACCGGGAACGGGCCCCTGGCCGAGGACCTGCTCCGCGAGTCGCTCCACTTCCTGGAGGGGCAGCCCGCACCGGCGGACCGCAACGCCCTGGGCCGGGACATCTTCCTGCTGGGCGACCTCTACCGCCGCCGGGCCTATCTGGTTCCGGTCATCGAACCCGAGATGACCATCACGGAGAACCCGGAGGGGGACGGGTACCTGGCGGACCTGGTCTATCGCATCGATCCGGGCACCGACTACCTGGCAGGATCGGTCAACCTCGTCGGCAACCGCTTCACCCGGGACAACATCCTGCGGCGGGAGATCGTGGTCCGTCCGGGGGAGCCGGTCTACTGGGGGCGGGTCGAGGAATCCCGGCGCCGTCTGCTGGGCACCTCCCTCTTCCGCGACGTCACGATCAGGCCGGTGAACATCGACAGCCTGGCCGGGACGAGCGACCTCGAGGTCCAGGTCGTGGAGCGGAAGCCGGCCTTCTACGAGCTGGGCGTGGGGTTGGGAAGCCTGGAGCGCATCAGGCTGCTGGCGGCCTGGGGCCACTACAACATGTGGGGCACCGGCCGCCGGTTGCAGCTGCGCACCCGGGGCAGCTGGAACCTCGAGGACGTGGTGGGGAATTCCCTGAGCTTCGACGAGGGACAGATCAACTTCCAGGTCGACGCGGACTACGTGAACCCCCGGCTGCGCGACAGCCGCTACAGCATGGACGTCAACGTCTTCATGCGGCGGGATACCCGGGGCGAATCGGGCCTGAACATGCTGAGCCACGGCCTGAGCGTGGGCACCACCTGGAAGGCCAGCCGCCGCGTGACCAACAACGTCTACCTGGGATTGAAGATCACCGATCCGAAGGTCCATCCCTACGCCCCCGACGACCTGAAGGAGCGGTTCGACGAGATCGGGGCCGTGCTCAGCCAGGTCCGCAGCGTCAACTGGGGCATCTACATCGACCACCGCGACGACCCGTTCCGTCCCACCACGGGGATGTACTCGGTGGGCACCCTCCGCGTGGCCGGCGGCCCCCTCGGGGGCGACTACAGCTTCTTCAAGTGGACGACCGCCTGGCACAACTATTTCACGCCGCCGACCGGGGGCGTCCTGGCCCTGCGGTTCCTGGTCGGCGGAGCCAGGCCCTACGGCGGGTCGCTTGACCAGGGGCCCGACGGCGTCCCCTATGACGAGCGGTTCTTCGCCGGCGGGGGCACCACCGTGCGGGGTTACGGCCACAACGCCCTGGGTCCCCAGGTGGCCGACCAGGACGAGCTCGATTACCTCAACTTCTCGTCGGACGTCCTGCTGCCGGACAATCCGGCGCGCGGCGGCAACTACGTGATGCTGACCAACGCCGAGTGGCGGTTTCCCCTGCCGGTGCTCCGCAAGTGGAAGCTGTCGAGCGTCCTGTTCTTCGAGGGCGGCAACGTCTGGGCCCAGCTGCGCGACGTCCGGTGGCGGGCCTTTCGTCTGGTCAGCGATCCCGGCGATCCCACGGATCCCGGTTCGACCAAGGTCTGGGACTACCGCTACAGCTGGGGAACCGGCGTCAGGCTGGACACGCCCTTCGGGCCCGTGAGGGTCGACGTGGGCTTCCCCCTGAAGCGGGTCCGTTACATCAGCGATTCGCGCGACACCAGGGATCCGGCGCGGGTCTGGCACTTCAGCCTGGGGTATCCTTTCTGATGCGGCGCCTGCGACCGAAGCACGTACCCATCCTGCTGGCCTGGGCCGCCGTCCTGGGGATCCTGGGCTGGCTGGGAGCCCATCCCGGGGTGCTGGCGCCCTACGCATCCAACCTGGTCAGCGTCCATCTGCTGCGCATGGAGGAAGGCGGCCTGCGGGTCGGCGACGCCCGGGTGCGCCCCTTCGAGGGGCTCGACCTGTTCGGGGTGTCCCTGACCCTGGTCGGCCGCGACGGCGGATTGACCCTGGTCTCTGCGGACACCGTGCAGGTCGACTTCAGCCTCCGGGAGGCCATGGGCAGGGTGCCCCACCTGCGCCGGGTGGTTGTGGCCAATCCCCGTGTGTATTCGCGGTCGGGATCAGCCTCGGCCGGCGACCCGGCCCCCGACCGGAGCGGCCATCCCGGGCCCGAACTGCCCGCACTGATCATCGATCACCTCGTGGTGGCCGACGCCTTCCTGGAATTCTCCGGGGACGACGGCCGGCTGCGGGAGAGGATCAGCGACCTGGACTGGCGCGGCGCGGTCCGGACCGACGGATCCATCGAACTCGTCCTGCGGGGTTGCGGGCTGGACTGGGAGACCCACAGCACCGTCCTGCGGAACCTGAGGGGGCTGGTCACCCTGGACGGGGAAAGCATCAGGACGGGTCGTCTGATGGGGTCGTTCAACGGGGACCCCGTCACCGTTTCGGGAACCAAGGGCTGGGACGATGCCCTCGACCTGAAGGTGACGGCCGCCCACGTCAGCATCCGGGAGATCGAGGACCTGATCGACATGGGCATCGGTTTTTCGGCCGAGGGGTCCGTCGATGGGACCGTGTCCACCAGCGGGGACACCCTGATCTACGGCGGCATCTTCGATGGGATGCTCGAAGGGTACGAAATGACCGGGCTGCGGGCCCGGGCCCTGATCCTGCCGCAGGAAGTGCTGCTGACGGAGGCCGCCGGGACGGTCAACGGTGCGGGCCTGGCCGGTTCGGGCCGGTTCGACCTGAGCGACCCCGAGGCGGTCACGTTCGTCCTCGACTGTCGGGCCGAGAACGTCGATCTCGCCGCGGGCCTCGTGCCCGGGGTGGACGATCTGCCGCGCACCGACGGCCACGGCCGTTTGCGCATCGAGCATTCCGATCATCCGGAATGGACCAGGGTGACCGGGGTGATGGAGGACGGCCGCATCGACATCATCCCCTTCGACACCTGCACCCTCGACGTGGAGGCCACGCCCCGGGGCGTGCGGTTCAACAGCATCGTCCTGAAGCACCGGGACCTGGTGGCGGACCTGACCGGATCCACCGACTCGCTGGAGGTCTTCACCGGCCGGGTGGATTTCGTCAGCGGCGACCTGGCGACCCTGCCCGATCACTGGGGCTGGCCGCGACTCGCAGGCCAGGCCGAAGGTGCGGGCACCCTGAGCGGTCCCGTGGAGGACCTCGCGTTCCGGGGGCGCATCGCAGGCCGTGACCTCGGTCTGGGCCGGACCACCGCGACCTCGCTGGACGCGAAGGTCGAGATCGCCGACGTCCTGGAGACCCCGTCGGTCGCCGCCGCCTGGTCGGGCGAGGGACTCCGGCTGGGCGAGGTGCCCCTGGGCGGGTTCACGGGCGTGGGATCCGCCGGTCCGGGGTTCGCCCGCATGGACTCGTTCCGGTCCGTCCTGGGGGACACCGTCGTCGCGCTGGCCTTCACGGCCGACCTGGCCGACTCCCTCTACCGCTTCGAGGTGCCCCGGTTCAGGGTGGACCTGGAAGGGACCTCCTGGCGCATCCCCCAGGCGGTGGATTTCGATCTCGGGGACGGATATTTCGCCCTTCCCGACCTGGAACTCGTCTCCCGCAGGGGAGCCATGGCCGTTCAGTTCGAGTTCCGCTCAGGCGAGGCCGTGACCGGCACCCTGGACCTCGAGACCTTCGACTTGACCCTGCTGAACCCCTTCGTACCCGCCGAACACCCCCTGTCGGGCCGGGCCACCGCCCGGGTGCGGGTGGCCGGTCATCCCGACGCTCCGGTGGTCACCCTTTCGGGGGACCTGACGGATGCGCCCTTCGCCCTGGCGACGGTGGATTCCCTGCACGTCGAGGGCGGGCTCAGCCAGGGCGTCGTGAAGATCCGGGAGTTCGATCTCCACTCGGATTACGGGCGGTTGCGCGCCCTCGGTTCGGTGTCCCATCCCGGCGCCGGCGTGCAGGATTTCTGGGCCGGGGCGGCCCTGGACCTCGATCTGGAGATCCGCGAAGGGGACTGGTCCTTCCTCGAGCAGTTCGCCCTGCCCGCGCTGGACCGTCTGGCCGGCCGGTTCGACGGCGATCTCCACGTGGGGGGCACCACAGCCGCGCCCGAATGCGCCGGCGCCCTGACCAGCGCCCCCTTCCACATCCACTGGCTGCACCTGGACGAACTCCAGGGATCGATCTGGATCGACCACGAGACCCTGGTCCTGGGCGACCTGGCGGGCCGCAAGGACGGCTTCGCCATGACCGGCCGCCTCGAGGTCCCCGTGCGGCTCGACTTCCTCAGCGAGCCGGTCTCGCCCCCCGACGGCCCGCTGTTCATGCAGCTGGTCATCCCCGAGGGGACCGATCTCGAACCCCTTTCCCGGGCCACCAACGCCTTCGTCTCCTCCAGCGGCCGCGGGTCGGGGCGGATCATCGTGGCCGGCCCCCTGGAACATCCCCAGTATCAGGGCGAGCTGCAGATCAGGAACGCGGGTTTCGTCCTGCGGGACCTGGAAGAGGTCTATGCCGAGGCCTCCTGCGACGGCCGGTTCTCCGGCGACGAACTCCTGGTCACGAACATCCGGGGCAGGGAGGGCCTGCGGGGCCGGTTCTCCGGCGGCGGGCGGATCGTCTTCAAGGGCCTGGAGCTGGAGACCTTCGACGTGCGGCTGGATCTGGATCGGTTCCTGGTCGCCTCGATCCCCGACCTGGCCGCGGTGGTGAGCGGGCGAGGGGCGAGGCTGACCGGGGTCAAGGTGGGCCCCGACAACCTGCTCGTTCCGAAGTTCTCGGGCGACCTGACGGTGGACAAGGCCCAGTACAGCGGCGACTTCAGCGAGAAGCCCGGCGCGGCGGATCCCCGCGAGGGCACGGTGGCCCCCGACTGGCTGGCCGACCTGCGCCTGCACGCCGAGCCCCGCGTGGCCCACATCGTCAACAGGGAGATGGAACTTGACCTGGGCGGGGACCTGAACCTCATCCGCGACGAGACCGGTCTGAGTCTGCGCGGCTCCCTGGACATCAACAAGGGCCGCCTGATCGTGTTCAACAACAACTTCGAGGTCATCAGGGGTCGCCTGGACTTCAGCCGGGAAGTGGGTTTCGATCCGAGCGTGGACATCCAGGCCCAGACCAAGTACCGCCTGCGCAGCCAGTATTCGAGCAACAGCGTGATCGAGCACATCGGCGTGCAGATCACCGGGTCGTTGCTCCATCCGGTGGTCGACTTCAGCTCGGAGCGGGGTTATTCGCGGGAAGCCATCCAGCGGATGCTGCTGGGCCTGGAGCCCGAGGCCACCCCCGAAGGGGATGCGGGCCGGCTGACCAACTCCTCCATCACCGCGGGCTTCACCCTGCTGGAGCGGGAGATCGCCCGCGAGCTGGATCTCTTCGACACCTTCGAGATCCGGCAGATCCAGCGCCAGCGCGAGGCGGGCAACACCGGTCTGGACCCCCTGATCGGCGTCGGCAAGTACCTCGGCTCCGACCTCTACCTGAAGTACGCCCAGGGCATCCGGCAGGACGACCGCGACTTCCTCGTGGAGTACCAGATCAACGCCCACCTGCTGCTGCAGTCGGAGATCAGGCGGCGCATCGACGAGAACCAGGGCGAACCCACGTACAACCTGGACCTCAAGTACCGCTTCGAGTACTGATCCGGGACCGGCCCTTGAATCCCGCGGCCGGGCGTGGCATCTTGCCACCTCGGTGCGCAAGGAACCCCTGGACGACGGAGCGGACGTGAACGACATCCTCGATTCCCTCAATCAAGCCCAGCGGGAGGCGGTCACGGCGGGCGACGGACCCGTGCTGGTGGTCGCCGGGGCCGGCAGCGGCAAGACCAGGGTGCTGACCACTCGGGTGGCCTGGCTGCTGGCCGAGGGCCGGGCCCTGCCCGGCGAGATCCTGGCCTTCACCTTCACCAACCGGGCCGCCGGCGAGATGCGCGAGCGCATCGCCGGCACGGTCGGCCGGGACCGGGCCCCCTTCTGGATCGGGACCTTCCACGCCACCGGGCTGAAGATCCTGCGCAGCGACGGGATCCACATCGGCCTCGAGCCCGGCTTCACCATCTTCGACACCGACGACAGCAAGCGGCTCATCAAGCAGGTCACCGGCGATCTGCAGCTGGACCTCAAGCAGTTCAACCCCTCCGCCACCCGGTCTGTGATCAGCCGCCTGAAGAACGAGGACACTCCTCCGGAAGCCGCCCTGGCCGTTGCCGCCAGCTACGTGGACAAGAAGTACGCGGAGCTCTACGCCGGCTACGAGGCCGCCCTGCGGCGGAACGGGGCCCTGGATTTCGATGACCTGATCCTGCGCACCGTCCACCTGCTGGAGCAGCACGAAACAGTGCGCGAGAAGTACGCCCGGCGCTTCGGCCACGTCCTGGTGGACGAGTTCCAGGACACCAACCCTCTGCAGCTGGTGATGGTCAAGCTGCTCTCGAGCTGGCACGGCAACCTGTTCGCCGTGGGCGACGACGACCAGTCCATCTACTCGTGGCGGGGCGCCCGCATCGAGAACATGGTCAAGTTCGACGAGTTCTTCCCGGGCGCGGCGACCTACCGGCTGGAGCAGAACTACCGCAGCACGGGCAACATCCTGGCTGCGGCCAACCGGGTCATCGCCAACAACAAGCAGCGCAAGGGCAAGAACCTCTGGACCAACGACCCCGACGGGGACCTGTTGACCGAGGAGGAATTCCACGACGACCAGGACGAGGCCGCCCGGCTGGTGGACATCATCCGCGCCGAATGCGC
>JAHJTW010000348.1 GCA_018829565.1 bacterium
ATATGGCGGGGCGAGGTGATCCACTTTTCGAGCAGCACTTCATCATTGCCGAAGCTGGCCTTGGCCTCGCGGCGGCAGGATTCGAGCGACGCGGCGAAGTCAGACGGGGCATCGACCTTGCGCATCCCCTTGCCGCCGCCGCCCGCGACCGCCTTGATCAGGACGGGGTAGCCAATGGCATCTGCCTCGGCGGTGAGGCGTTCCAGCGATTGGTCCGCGCCGAGATAGCCGGGGGTGACAGGAACGCCCGCCTCGATCATGCGCGCCTTGGCCGCGTCCTTGAGGCCCATCGCGCGGATGCTCGCAGGCTTGGGGCCAACCCAGATGAGGCCAGCGTCCAGCACGCCTTGCGCGAAGTCGGCGTTCTCGGAGAGGAAGCCATAGCCCGGATGGATTGCATCCGCCCCGGTTTGCTTGGTGGCGGCGATGATCTTTTCGCCAACGAGATAGGATTCCGCAGCGGGCGAGGGGCCGATATGCACCGCCTCGTCAGCTTGGCGCACATGCAGCGCCTTGGCATCAGCATCGGAATAAACCGCGACCGTGGCCACGCCCAGCTTACGCGCGGTGCGGATGATACGGCAGGCAATCTCGCCGCGATTGGCGATCAGGAGTTTGGTGATCATGGGGATGGGGTTAGCCGCTTTTTTTCGTCATTGCGAGCCGTAGGCGAAGCAATCCAGAGCGGTTCGCGTGGGGCTCTGGATTGCCGCGTCGCCTGCGGTTCCTCGCAATGACGAAGGTCAGTGCGGCCGAAAATCCGCGATGCCCCAGTCGATCCCGCCCTTGGGCACCTTCTCGCGGTTGATGACCGCCGACAGGAACGCGCGCACGCCATACAGCGCCTTTTCCGGGCGCGGCACATAGGTGCGGCTGTTCCACGCCTCAGGCCCGCGTGCCCGCACCTTGCGGCCAATCGCGCCGTAAATGCGCGCGGCGGACAGCACCGCCCAGCGGCTGCGGAAGGGGAGTTTCGCTGCGCCCACCCGCGCCGCGGCCTCGTGTTTCTCCACCAAAGCCACCAGCCGCGCGGCCATTGCGGCCAGTTCCTTGCGGTGGTGCGGTTTGGTGTGCTGACCGGGTTCAATATCCTGCTGCACCAGCCATTCGACCGGCAGATAACACCGCCCGGCCGCGTCATCTTCAACGATATCGCGGGCGATGTTCGATAGCTGGAACGCCAACCCCAGATCATTCGCGCGGTCGAGCGTTTCCTGATCCTTGGGGTCAACCCCCATCACCACCGCCATCATCACGCCCACCGCGCCCGCGACGTGATAGCAATAGCGCAGCATATCGGCCTCGGTGCGCGGGCGCCAATCTTCCGCATCCAGCTGAAACCCGGCGATCACATCCTCGGCCATTTGCGGGGTGAGGCCCACCTCGCGCGCCACCAGGCCAAACGCATCGAACCCCGGATCGCCTGTCGGCTTACCCGCAAAGGCCAGCGCGGTAAGCCTGCGGATATGGGCAAGCCGCGCGCCCAGATCGGACTGGTCGCCCAGCACTCCGCCCATTTCCTGATTATCGGCAATGTCGTCACACCGGCGGCACCATGCGTAAAGCAGCCAAGCCCGCTCGCGCGTTTCACGGTCGAACAGGCGCGCGGCGGCGGAAAAGCTTTGCGATCCCACCTTGATCGCCAGCCGTGCGTGTTCGACCAGCGCGGCCCGTTTGGCGGGATCTGTCATCACCAGCAACGCGAGTCCCCGCGCAGGCGGGGACCTCCTTCGTAATCGCCTGAGGTCCCCGCCTGCGCGGGGATGCGCAAGGCGCAGAGCATTACAGCTCCTCGGCCTTCATGCGGAAAATCGGGGTGTGGGGTTGATAGTCCGCCATCTTGGCGAGCAGTTCGGTGATGGTATCTGCCGCGATCAGGATGTTCTGGTGCGCGGGCCGGACAAAACCAACCGCCGCCATTTTCGCGTTGAAAGCCAGCAGATCGTCATAGAAGCCAAAGGCGTTGAGCACGCCCACCGGATCGGAATGATAGCCCAGCTGCGACCAGCTCATCGCTTCCCACAATTCGTCCATCGTACCGACCCCGCCCGGCAGCGTGATGAAGCCATCCGACAGATCGGTGAATTTCTGCTTGCGTTCGTGCATGCCCGATACGCTGATCAATTCATCGCAATCGTGATTGGCCACCTCGGCGCGCACCAGCGCTTCGGGGATGATGCCGATGACTTCGCCGCCTGCGTCCTTCGCGCCCTTGGCGACCGCGCCCATCAGGCCCAGCCTGCC
>JAHJTW010000044.1 GCA_018829565.1 bacterium
AAGCCCTCGCCCCGGCCCGGCCGCGCCTGCGGCTCCACGTCGCCGGCGGCGGGGCCGGACCCGAGGCGGAGGCCCTGCGCCGGCGGATGGCCGACCTGGATCCCCTGGTCGTCATGGACGGACAACTGGGCCAGCCTGACCTGGCCGACCTGATGCGGCGCTGCGGCGTGTGCGTGCTGCCCTCGTTCTTCGAGGGGGTGCCCCTGGTCCTGGTGGAAGCCGCCGCCTGCGGGTGCCGCCTGCTGGCCACGGCCTTGCCCGGCGTCCTGGAACAGCTCGCCCCCTGCCTGGGCAAGCGGATCCACCTGGTGGACCTGCCCCGGCTGATCGCCGTGGACGAACCCGATCCGGCGGGCCTGCCCGGATTCACCCGTGATCTGGAGAGGACGCTGGACGAAGCCCTGAAAGCCGCGGGCGGCGGATCATGCGATCCGCCGCCCGATCTGTCCGGCTTCACCTGGTCGGCGGTGTTCCGCCGGGTGGAACGGGTCTGGAAGGACCTGCTCGGAACGGGGGCCTAGTCCTTTCTCCTGGCCTTGAGGATCATCCAGACTCCCATCCCGACCAGGGCCAGGGGCCACCAGTCCTCCAGCCACTCCAGGGAGATCCCGAAGTTCAGGTCCAGGAAGATCAGCAGGCCCATGGCCGCCAGGATGGTCCCCCCGAGCACCGATCCCCGGGCCCCGGGCAGGGCGATGTCGTCAGGAACCTCCTCGCCTCCGAAGCCGTCGGCGATGCGGTTGAAGTGCAGGGCCCTGCGGTTGGCGTCGATGAGGTTGAAGAGCCAGAAGAAGGCCAGGGATACGCCCAGCAACGGGGTGAAGATCCCCGCCCCTCCCGCCAGGATGGTGATCGTGGTGGCCACGATCGCCGCATGGATGAAGCCCTGCTGGTAATACCCCACGTAGATCTGGCCGAGTCCCGGGAAGAGGGACAGGGTGGTGGCCAGGGCCGGGGATTTCCTGGCGACCGGACGGTTGACGGGAACCCCGTAGCTTTCCCGCGGCGGCGGCGCTCCTGCGTACTCGGGCCTGTTGGTGTCGTGCTGTTCGCCGTTCATGACGAGCTCCTTTCTATGACGCATCTGCTTGTCGATCGCTTGTCCACCAGTGATTCCAGAAGCTGCCGAAGGCCTTGCCGGCCTCCCAGAGGCGGTATCCCGCCTGGCCCAGGCGTCCGCGCCCGGCCTGATCCACCACGTCCCCGACCCGGGCCCGGAGTTCGGCCCGGTCGGCCGCGGTCCGGTCCGCCCGTTCCGTCCAGGCCGAGTGGACTTTCCCCCAGCCCGAGGCCAGCCCGCCGCGCCCGGAATCCACGACCACGCCGGTGCGGGATTCGACCCAGCCGCCGGCTCCGCCCAGGGCCCGGCCGACGATGGAGGACTGGTCCGGACCGGCCTGGACCAGTTCCAGGGCCTGCCCGGGCAGTTGCTTCAAGGGGGCGCCCGGCACCGCCGTCAGCAGCACCAGCACGACCGTGGCCGCGTAGGCCGCCTGCATGGCGAAGGCCGGACGCTGGATCCGATCCTCCCACCACCGGCCCAGCCGGTCCATCAGGCCGGCCGCGCCGGTCAGGCGCCGCCGTTCGGCCTCCAGGGCAGCGGCGCCGCTGGTGCGGGCCAGCACCCTGCGGGTGAAGGCCTCCCCGGGATCCACCACGGCCATCGAACCCAGGGCGCCGCCCAGCCAGCCCATGACCACCGCCACCGCCAGGCACTGCGGGCAATGCTCCAGGTGGCCCTGGACCAGCCGCCGGTCCAGGTCGCCCAGCTCACCGTCGGTCAGCCCCGGCAGCAGATCCAGCGCCCGCCCGCAGGCCGGCCCGCTGGTGCGGGCCAGCACGTCGTTCAGGAAGCGCTCGCTGCGATCGCGGCCGTTGTCCCGGAAGCCGTTCATACCGCCGCCTCCGCGCCCACCGGGCCGGGACCGTCCGGTCCGCCGCCCATCCCCGTGATCGTCCTGGCCAGTTCGATGCGCGCCCTGCTCGACCGCGACTTCACCGTGCCCAGGGGCAGGTCCAGCATCCCGGCGATCTCCTCCAGGGGCAGACCCTGGATGTCCTTCAGGACGATGATCTCCCGGTTGATCTCGCTGAGCTGCTGCAAGGCCCGGTGCACCATCTTCTGCCGGGACGAACGGAACCACTCGTCCTCGGGAGTCGGGGTCTCGGCGGCCAGGTTGGTCATCTCGTCGGCCGGGATGTCCTGCCGGGGCGGCCGCGCCTTGCGCCGGCGCAGGTGGTCGATGCAGGCGTTGCGGGCGATGCGGGTCAGCCACGCGGGGAACTTCTCGGGATCGGTGCAGGTGTCCAGGCTCTTGTACAGGCGGACGAAGATGTCCTGGGCGAGGTCGAAGGCCTCGTCCTGCTCGCCCACGTAGCTGTAGGCTATGGAGCACACCCGTCCCTGCTGCTGTCTCACCAGCATCTCCCATGCGAGCTCGTCGCCTTCGCGACAGCGTTCCAGAAGTTCCGCCTGGTCCATCGTCACCCGTATCGGTTGGGGCATCCTGGGCCAAACCCTGTTCGTCGTGCTTCCGATCAACCCATAGACGCAGGCGCCGCGTCAAGAGTTCGGTCGCCGCCCGGGAATTCCTGAGTGCCCCGATCCCCTGACGAATGGTAGGCTTCCCGCAACACCCGACGGCCCCCGGCCGTATCCCCATAATCCCCCGGCCGCGGGACACCCCGGCCTGCAACCCTGGTCCGTGGCATGCCGCCCCGCCGCCTCCTGGAGAGACCATGCCTTTCCCGACCACCGGAGCGCTGGCCCTGTCGGTCGCCCTTGCGCTCCCCGCCCTCGCCACCCCCGTCCCGAGCTTCGCCCCCGAAGGGGACGGCCCACTCTACCCCGTCTCCGCCAACGGGACCCTGACCACGCTGCCGACCCTGGCGGCGACCTCCCTGGGCGACGAAACCATCGCCCTGGACGGCCGCCTGGACGACCCGGCCTGGGACCGCGCCGAGACCGGCTGGGGATTCCAGCAGAACGAACCGTCGCGCGGAGGACCGCCTTCGGTGCCGACCACCTTCAAGGTCCTCTACGACGAGGACGCCCTCTACTTCGGCGTGGCGTGCTGGGAACAGGACATGCGTAACGTCTCGAGCCATCTGGACCGCCGGGACAACCTGCAGGCCTCGGACATGGTCAGCATCTACATCGATCCGTACCTGGACCGGACCACCGGCTACAACTTCCGCATCACCCCCGAGGAGGTCCTGGCCGACGCCTACCTGTTCGACAACGGCGACCGGGACTGGGACTGGAACGGCGTGTGGGAGGCCAGGACCACCGCGGACGAGAAGGGCTGGTACGTCGAGGTGCGGATCCCCTTTTCCCAGATCCGGTTCACCCCGCGCGACGACATGACCTGGGGATTGCAGGTCTACCGCTGGATGCACGGTCGCGCCGAGGACACCGGCTGGGTGACCTGGGACCGCAACACCAGCGGCTTCGTCAGCCGCTGGGGCACCCTGACCGGGCTGCGGGGGGTGGCCAATCCGCGCAAGCTCGAGATCCTGCCCTACGTGGTGACCCGGCACACCGATCCCGCCGATCCCGACCCCGCCACCGACGGGTGGCAGAACTCCCAGAACTTCGGGGCGGACCTGAAGTACGGGATCACCGCGAACCTGACCCTCAACGCCACCTTCCAGCCCGACTTCGGCCAGGTCGAGGCGGACCCGGCCACGTTGAACCTGTCCCCCTTCGAGACCTTCTACGCGGAAAAACGGCCCTTCTTCATCGAGGGGGCCCGGTCCTTCCAGCATCCGGACTTCACCCTGTTCTATTCGCGCCGGATCGGCAGCGGCGATCCCAACTCCCGCATCCGGGGCGCGGCCAAGCTGACCGGCAAGATCGGCGGCAACGTCTCGCTGGCGTTCCTGGGGGCGGCCACCGACATCGGCGTCCCCGACAAGGCCCACAACCCCTTCGTCCCCGGCACCCGGAAGACCTATTACGGCCTGGTCCGCGTCGGCCGGGAGTTCGCCGAGGGCAACCACCAGGTGTACCTGATGGGGACGACCGTGCGGAGGAATCGCGACTCGTTCGCGGGCGTCCGGGATCCACGCACGCTGCGCGACGCCCACAGCGGGGGGCTCGACTTCCAGCTGAACTTCGCCGACCGGGCCTACCGCATCGCCGGGTCGGCCGTCGGCACCATCGTCGATTCCTTCGCCGACCGTTTCGATCCCGCCTGGAGCGGCGCCACCCGGTACGGCACCGGCGGCCGCCTCTTCGCGGGCAAGGTCGGCGGCTCCTGGCGCGGCGGGCTGACCGGCTACTGGGAATCCGACCAGCTGGATCCCAACGACATGGGCTACCTGCAGGCGCCGGACGAGAAGGCCATCGGCGGCGAGCTCGAATACTCCTACAACGCCGAGGGCCGCGACGGGTTCTTCAACTGGATCGAAGTGGAACTGGAGGCGGAGCGGAGCTGGCTCTACGCCGGGAACACCGGGCTGGACGTCGCCACCGGCGCAACCGCCTGGCGCTACGGCCCGGGCCACGGGCAGCATTCCGCTTTTTCCCTGATGACCACCGCCCAGCACAAACGCTATCACCAGGGCTGGCTCTACGCTTCCCACGTACCCGACGGAACCGACAAGCACGCCACCCGCCGGTACCAGGACCGGCAGGGCCCCCTGATGACCATGCGGGGCTGGACCAACCTTGCCGGGGGCGTGACCAGCGACTGGCGCAAGCCGTTCTCCGTCTCGCTGGAGGTCCACTGGGACGGCGGCGAGTCCCTGGATGCCCTGGCCACCGAGGGCAGCGTGCGCTGGAACCAGAACGAGCACCTGTCCCACACCCTGGGGTTCGGCATCCGCCACAACCGCAGCGACGACCAGTGGCTGGAAAACTTCGCCAACGACGGATCCCATCCCGGGGTGGCGGGCATCGGAGGCGTCGATTACGTCTTCGCCGAGCTGGACCAGATGATCTGGGACGTGACCTTCCGTTCCAGCGTCCTGCTGGATCCCGATCGATCCGTCGAGCTCTACCTCCAGCCGTTCCTGACGCGCGGCCGCTACAGCAATCCCCAGTGGCTGGCCACGCCCGATTCCTACGACCTTCGCCCCTATCCCCTGGATGCGGCCCTGTACGACTTCAACTTCGGCGCCGTGAACCTGAACCTGGTCTACCGTTGGGAGTACCGGCCGGGATCCACCATCTTCCTGGTCTGGACCCACAACAAGGAGCGGTACGACACCCGCGGCGGAGCGGCCGACCCCGACCGCTGGAGCAACGGATTCGAGGCGGGCTACCCGTTCCGGACCGAACCGGGGAACACGTTGCTGGCGAAGTTCTCCTTCTGGTTCAGCCTTTGAGACCGCTGAGTCTCGTTACGCCTTGACCTCGGGGACGCAGGGCCGCAACCTCCTTGTTGCGGCCCTGCTTGGCGCCCGAACCCCTTCGCCCTCCGTGGCTGCGGGGCCCGGGCGACACCCCGGGCCCAAGGCGTAACGAGACTCGGCTGCCCCCCTGGCTGAACCCGAAGGAGTTCCGGTTGATGCTGGATCGGATGCTGCAGGCCCTGGGACTGAGCGACCCC